>NZ_NPIZ01000087.1:0-41185 GCF_002251185.1 Prevotella sp. P5-126 | reverse complement strand
ACTTTGTCCTCGGTGATCATAGCGATTATTGTTTGTAAACTTTTGATTTTTTAGCACCTTAAAGTTACAACAATTTTCGCTAATCACCAAATTTTTAGACACTTATATTTCGTCGAACTCACGTTAAATATAGATTTCTGGCCATAGGCCATAGATTTTTTCAAAGATTTCCTCCAAGATTTACCTATGGTTTGTTTTGGCGTGACTCAACAGAGTGAACCGAGCTTCCCTCTGTCTTCGCTACTCCAAAACATCTTGCCGTAGGCAACTAACCCCCAATAAAATCTTTAATAGCGACATTATTCCGCCAACTAAGGAAACAAAATACAGCCAACTGAGGAAATAAAATACGGCCAACTGAGGAAACAAAATACGGCCAACCGAGGAAATATCAATAAAAAGTTGTATCTTTGCACACAAAATATCAAATATATGAAACTATGGAATACAAACATAGAATCGCAGATCAAATGCTAACCAAGAAACTGGCAAGCAAGGGAGCTATCTTGATAGAAGGCCCAAAATGGTGTGGAAAGACAACCACTGCAGAACAACAAGCAAACAGTATCTTGTATATGGATAATCCTGCCTCATTGGAAACTAATCTACAAATGGCAGAGATTGACGCTTCTGTTTTGCTGGATGGTGATACACCAAGACTTATTGACGAATGGCAACTGGCACCAAAACTATGGGATGCCATCAGATTTGAGGTTGACCATCGCCATGACGTGGGACAGTTTGTATTGACTGGGTCCGCAGTTCCTGCAGATGAAAAAGACATGCAACATTCTGGAACAGGGCGATTCTGTTGGCTGACTATGCGCCCAATGAGTCTCTATGAGTCTGGCGAATCAAATGGAAAAGTAAGTTTGGCACATTTATTTGAAACACCAGAAAAAATTGTTGCAGTTAACAAACTGAAGATAGACGATCTGGCATATCTGATTTGTCGTGGTGGCTGGCCATTTGCTTGTGGATTACAAGCAGAAGCTGCGTTGGAACAAGCCTTCGACTATGTGGATGCAGTCATCAAAAAAGATATTTCGCGAGTGGATGGAGTAAATCGCAACGCTACAACAACCAGATTGCTATTACGTTCATACGCCAGAAACCAAGGATCACAAGCTACCATCGGAACGATTGTGGCTGATATGATGACAAATGACGAAAATGAAATTAGTGTAAAAACAGCAGGTAACTATCTGGAAACGTTACGTAAGATTTTTGTAATAGAGGACTCTGAAGCCTGGAATCCTAACCTACGCTCCAAGACAGCTATCCGTACAGCGAATACCCGTTACTTCATAGACCCATCTATTGGAACGGCTGTTTTGGGACTTGGCCCTAAAGATCTTATTAATGACCTCAACACGATGGGACTCTTTTTTGAGACTCTATGTGTTCGTGATTTACGAGTTTTTGCTGATGCGCTGGATGGAGAGGTGTATCATTATCGCGACAAAAACGGATTAGAATGTGATGCCGTAGTACATCTGCGCAATGGAAAATATGGACTTATAGAAATTAAGTTAGGGGGTGATAAACTCATCAACGAGGGTGCTGAAAATCTATTAACTCTTGCGGGTAAAATAAATACAGAAAAAATGAATGAACCATCTTTCATGATGGTACTTACAGGAACAGGCGATTTCGCTTATCGAAGAAAAGATGGGGTTTATGTGGTTCCTATCGGATGCCTGAAAGATTAAAACCAAATGAATAAGCAGGAGTAAGATGTTAATTTTTTGGGGGTAGCCTACGGCAAGATGTTTTGGAGTAGCGAAGACATAGTAAGAGCGCGCTTTTACTATGCTGAGTCACGACAAAACAAGCCAACTGAGGAAACAAAATACGGCCAACTGAGGAAACAAAATACGGCCAATCGAGGAAATATCAATAAAAAGTTGTATCTTATTTTTGACTTTTCTGTATATATAGATACAGATCATTCATAAAGACTGCATGCAAAATGATACTTTCTTACCAAGAGAGCCTAATACCGAAAAGTCAGTCAATATAAATGGACGTTCTGTCCAAGTATTCTTGACTTCGCTTCCATTCGGAATGTACCTATTCAGCGTTGGCTCAACAAACAATGTCAACTTTGGTGCAAATTGATATTGTATTCCGATGTTAGTGTTTACAGCCCACTGCATAGGTGTATTATCTTACACTTAGCTTGAATGTCTTGCTCTGTCCATCCTTAGTTTCAGCCTTTACAATATACAAGCCACAACCAATATTCTTGGTCCAAGATGCTTGATTAATGCCTAAAGCCGATGTTACGAGCAAGCCTTCGAAATTGTATATACGCACATTAGCAATAGCTATATTAGGTGAACTCACCGTTATAGTACCGCTATTAGGCGAGAAACACTTGATATTAGCCTCATCATTATGTTGCTTCAAGTTGTAAGTCGATGTGGTGATGTAGTATCTACCATGCTCATTCGCCATAATAGATATTGGAGCATCGGCAGGAGTGAAAGTTCCCATCTTGGCATCAAACACAAACAGCTTATCAGTAACATAGCGGTTTGCTGATATTTCAACATTAACAGTTGCGCCATTACTCATCACATTTCCATCCACCTTAGCAATGATGCCCAACGGCAGGAAGTTGATGTTTGAGAGTTTGTTAAGAGCAACAGCCTGATTGCCCGCGACAGTATACACTTGCGGAACATCTTCAATATCAGAGTTGTTAAGCAACTCAACATCCTCATCATCAACAAATTCGTCGTCGGCATCATTGCAAACCACAACCTTAGCTGTAGAACACAGATTATCATCATTAACTACATTGATATATACTGCAGCAGGTTCCTGTACAGCAGTACCACCAGATATCCAGCGGTCTGTAGTCATCATCAAAGTAAAGTTAGCTTGACTAACCGTCTCGCCCTCCTTAACCTTAACAAAGAAGCCTTGCATTGGCTCAATGATATAATCTTGACTGCGGTTGTATGTACCCTCTGGCACGCTATGCGCATTCAGCACTCCATTATCCAGCGTCCACACCTTGCGCTCAAAACTTGGATTTCCGTTCAAGAATCGATACATACTAAGCGAAGCAGTATAAGGGTTGCCCACTATGTAGTAGCGATTATTGCTATGAGTGTTGTCTGTGAGCGGCTGAGAGATTTCGCCCAGCAAACTTGGCTCATTAGAGTATGGCACATTTAGCATATACTTTTCAGGCTTTTGCACAGGAACATTCAAGTCAGAATACCCTCCATCTGGTTTGAAGTATTTATATTCCTCATCCTCCTTAGGCAGACGGAATAGCCATTTTGCCGACAACTGTTTATATTGGTCGCCAGCCTTTAGAGCAAAGCCCTTGCCTTCAGAATAATTCTGGTCCAGCTTATTGTATACATGGCTCCAATATAGCGACTCAACATTCATCGAAGCATCTGAAATAGTATCAATGCTGATATTTGTGCCATTATAGTCATGAGCTTTATAATTAGTAACTCTATCTACTACCTGGGTGGCATTACTATCCCAATTGCGCTGATACACTGGGGCTGCCACACGATTATCAGAAGTCCCATCGAAGTTCATTGCCGAGAAAGCAGTCTTCGATTCTTCCCTGCCTGTTGTTTTTGGCACAAAGAAGTCGCCAGCATAAATATTCTTCATTGGGGTCGATACGAGATTCCATTTGTTGCTCTCCACTTCCTTCTCCACGAAAGCCTTATTATATATAAGGTATGGCTGATTGAGCAGCTCAGCTTGTGCCTTGAAGAATATCTGGTCGCAGAGGTTACCATGGAAAGTCTCACACTTAAACGTTCCGTTGCCGTCTGTAGAATGGTCGTCAGGGTCGGCAGTATTGTCGTTCCATGTCACCACAAAGTCGTATGCAATACCCGATGTAGCCTCCTCGCCCTTAAAGTTTGTCAACTTCGTAGCGATATCGTTACTCACACGATAAACGATATTGCCAAGTCCTGGATATACCAACTTGTTTTCAGGTATAACAACCTTCGAGAATTTCATTGGCGTATAAGCCTGTTGTCTTGTCAATTTTGCATTAACCGGATTGCCATAAGTAGCCTCACCATAGTCTTCATATTTTTTATCGTATAGCTCTGCTGCCGTAGATCTCTTCCAGTTCAGGTCGTTGTTCCAGTTGGCATTAAGCTTGTTTGCAACTGAAGGAAACCATGTAAGATACTCTGGCACCACCTTTAACGTTATGAACAAATCGCCAGGACATGCAGCTATCGAACTACTATTATGCAGTTCATACGAGAAGTTCAGCTCATACCAATATCCTTCATGCAGAATATCCAAGACATTATCACCAAACACCAGTCCCAATGTCTTTGTTCCTGTTGCCAAAGTTTTTTCTTTCAACATACCAACAATCTGTTTTGTCGTAGATGCAGTATTGAAAGTAGGGTCGTTGGTGTCGGAGATAAATACATTTTGATCACGGAACTCAATCTCAACATTCTTGTCATTTCCATTATTAAGATCAGCCACCGGCAATATCAGCATGCCATTATCCGGCTTCTTCAGCATCTCCTTTATTTGTGGCAAACCGATGCGCATGGCACGGTCGTCGGTAGGATAAGCTACATTGTCGAAACCAAGAATAAGTTTCGGACCATTCTCCACAATACGAATAGTGAAGTACATAGGCTGTGGACATATTTCGTAAGTCACGGTTCCCTGCTTTATTGAAGTTTTAATAGGAACAGCCGCAATCTTATAGGTTCCCACCTGCTTAAACTTATACCCCGTAAGACTGTTGCTTACCGCAAGCACCAATGTTCCTTCGCCATCTACGCCCTTGATATATTTATCAAGTATGTCGTAGTCGGCAGGATTAGATGTTTGGAATGCTGCATTAAGAGAAGTCGCATCAGGAAACTTCAGGCGATATTTTCCTAATGCCTCCTGCAACCCCGAGATAGAAGAAAACTTATTGTCTGCGCCATCTGGAGTTCCCACAAACCAGTCAAACTTCACGTTATTAAGCAAGATAGAGCCACCGCCCACTTTGTCGGCAGTCTCAAGCTTTGCATTAATATCCACATCAGGTGTACTATTGCCGTCGCACGACACTCTCACCGTAGTAACCAAACTTCCGTTGGCATCAGATATAACCACCTTCTGCTGCACAATGCTGAACGCATCGCTATATGATGAGCATTCATCAGTAAACTTTCCCCATTCATCGGGATTGCCATCAGCATCAGGATAAGCCACCGAAACATAGAACTTCTTTCCCAAAGGCAAATCGAAGTGCCTGTTGTCAATCACCAATATTACATGTCCCTCAGGGTCTATCTCAAACGCCGAAGAAGAAGCATCATAGTTGGCAGGAATAGTTACCTCGCCATATTCGTCGGCAGTACCGTCGCCATTATAGTCGATGCCCGCAAACGGCTTGCCATCCATATCGGATATACGATAAAACAACTTCGACTCCTTGCCCACACCTGTTATAGCCTGCACATTTTCGTAGTGCGAAGTTATTTTAAGTGTAATCTCGTGGTTTGCTATGCTTCCGCTCTTAGCATCAGGACAAGCAGGCTGATTCTGCAGCACGTCCACCTTTGCATGCTGAATATATAGTCGAATATCGTCAATGGCATAGTCGGCACCTTGAGTACTCGCACACATATTGTCGAGCACAATGCGGAAGTCGGAATAGTTTTCCACTCCCATATTCTTTCTCATCACTATTCGGCTATACACCTGAAACCAAGTACCTAACTGTCGTCCACCCTTTGTGTTAGAGGCAAAGTCGCCTGATGTGAATGATGTCAGCAGTCGCTGATGAGTCACCTTGTCGTTCTCATCCTTTATGATGCCATAGATTTTGAACAGCACCTGAGGTCGTACTGGAGCATTAGGACCTGTAAAGTCAGTAACCGCAGCCGAGAATATAAGACGTGCTCCCGAGCATAAGTCAGCCTTAAAGTCGATAGAAGCTATCTGTCGGCTTTCGTCTGATGCATCCACATAGAGGAAATATCCATACTGCTTACCGTTAGTAATTGCATGTGTACGGTCATGGAGAACTGCAGAATTCCACCACTGGTACAACTTCTTTCCTGTAGTTGAAGTTACTGAATTGTCAGAAATACCAGCCAAGTTAGCACTCTTAAACAGTCCATATTCGCCATGTATTAAAGCCTTCCCATTAGGACAAGCATAGTCGCGCAGCTCTGGATATACAAAGCTATATGCACGTCTGTCCCATCTTGAGGCATAATGTGCCATATTGTTCTCTACTGTAGGAGCCACCATGGTAAGCTTGTCGTTATCGTCGTCAAACGATATAGGCTTTGTGACTTGCTTATAATGCGATTCAAAATAGGCAAGTGTACGCTCATTATCGCCATCATCTGTCAGCTGCTTCATCGTCTTGGGATAAGTATTCTGATATAGAATCTCAAAACTGGCTATTGGAGCTTTGATAGAGTTATTATTATAGTAGGCGTAAGCCACAAGATACACTATACTACCGAATGTAATATTTGGTTTCGTAGTAGGAGTACCATCTAAGTTTTTCCAACCATTTCCGTTATTCATTAATACGTTCATGGAAGTGAAATTGTGCAATTGTACAGTACCACTTGATATCAACACAGTATACTTTGTCTTTGTCTCGTCATAGGCAAGCCATACAAATCCATTGGCATTATATAGGGTGCTCTTGTCGTAGTCGGCTTGTTTTATGCTATGCGCTTCGTCCGAAGAGAGAAGATGCCTTTGTTTACCATCTTGTGGTTTTAGAGGATAAAAGAAATAATTGCTCGGCTTATAGTTTACACGTACCGACATTTTTGCATTAGCATCCTTTGCACCAAACACAATACGGCGGTTGTCCTCTATCGTCAAGTCAGAGTCTGCGGTGCGAAGGTCGGTAGCTGTTGTTTTTATAATATTCTCTGCCATAGCCTTTGCAGGGCGAATATGGAAGATATAGCGTATCTGCAATGTAGGCTCGTGGGTGAAGTATTGGTCTTTGCCACTTACCATAGGTTCAAAGTCGGTATATTTGCTCACATCACATGCAACATCCTCACCTTTCCATGTAGCGTCATCGGCATCGGTAGGCGCTTTATACTTCACACCAACTCTATTACGGCTTGGACCGAAAGGTTCACTATTTGTCTTATTTTTCCATGCAAACAATCCACGTGCTTTGTCGTTATTGTCATTGACCTCTTTCAAGTTTGTAGTGTTATATACAGAGAGTCGTGGATTAGCCATGTCTGTATTATAGTCGTACCATCTGATGTAGCCTTTAGGCTCGATGTCTGTATTTTGTTCTTTAGTATAATTTTCAAACGGCAATGGTAAGTCTATCTCACTACCTCCCGTTACGTAGTAAGTATACTCATACTCATGCACCTGCTGCATCTCTATACCATATGGATTTCTGATATACGGCATGTCATTCACGCCTTTATAATGCGCAAACACACTCTGGGCACTAACACTTGTGCTGACACAACATGCCAACACCGCTATCAAGCATACATATATATATCTAAACTTCTTTATCATATTATATCAAGCAGATTTATTCTTTTATTATTTCCACTCTGTACGGAATGGCATACTCCAAATCCTTTATGCCTATCAGTATCTGGTGAATGGCATAGCCATTGCGATTGCCCACCACGCCCTCTATGGTCTTTCGTGATGGCACAGCCACAGGCATGCGGTCGTAAATACATACTCCCTCATCACCATCTGGCACCATCTTCTGCGTTTGCCATCTATCAAACCTCCATCCGTTTTCGCTATCGGTACCCGGAGTTAGCTCTACGCCATCGCTTAAGCGCACAACATAAGGGATAAGATGAAATTCGCCATAGCTCTTAAATCTTATGGTCAGCTTCTCGTCGTTTTGCTCCACTTTGGGCAATACGCCAATAGCTGTAAATTGCTCCACCTTAAATCTCACTCTATAGTTGTTTAGCTTTATAGGTATCTCCAAATAGTCATTGCGTGATATGGTATTCCATTTTGATAGTGCTGCACGTAGGTTCATCGTGGCATGGTCGGTCTTTACGCCCACTACAAAATAGTTTGGATTCTCTGCTACCGACTCGTTCACATAGAATGATATTATCTTCGGAGTCGTAGTCTTTGCCTCCACCACCACCTCAGGGTTGAAATTTATCACGTAGTCCTCCTTCGATGCCGATGGATTTAGATTTGGCTCCACGGCTGTGCCATTATCCCTGCCAGGCAGCAGATACAGATTGTTTGCCTCGTTCTTGGTAATATCTGTTAGCGACACACTCCTCAACTTTATTTCGTTTGGCGTGTCGTTTGTTATCTTCAGCTTCACCTTAGCCACCATTCTTATCACTTCGAGATTCAGGTCGGCAGTAGTCTTCTTTATCTCTATGGTCTGCTTATTGCTCATAGGTATTCCCTTCGGAAAGTCGGCTGCCGTAAGCACATTGCCTTTCACGCTATATAGCTTGCTGTCAAAACCTGTAGGTAGAGGAGTGTTGGTGGTGGAATAGTCTATTTTCGAGTCTATTCCCACATCCTCCGGCTTTATATTGGCAAACGAATAAAAAGTAGTCTCGCCTGGATTTATTTTTGCCGTAAGCGTTCCAACCCAGCTTTTCTCCTCAGTATAGTCTTCGCTAACAAGCAGATTCTTGATAATGCCGTCCTGCACGATAATGACGAAGCAATTTTTCATCATCTCTCCCTTGTCGCTATTGTCGTCGGTCCATTCCAGCTCTCCGCTGCCTCGTGACAAAGCTCCGCCTGCAGATGCAAAAATATTTATGCGCACGCTCACAGGCTTGCTCTCCTCTGCCCACTCTTCATTAGTGTCAGCCGAGCAGCCACAAAACATCAAAGTTGCTATGAGTGTCAATATCGAAAGCAAAATATTCTTCATATTCTTTACATTATTATATCTTCGTCGTATACGCGCTTATTCCATTTCCTTACATGCAGGCTAACAATGATTTTTCCGTCCTCTTTGTATATCAAGAATGTATAGTAGTGGTTGCGCTGAATATCGTATGGTGTGCCTGTAGGCTTGCCGTCGGTATCATAATTGCGAAACTCCAGGGTGTAAGTGCCTTCGTGCTTACCATTTCTGTTCAGGTCAACGGTTATTGTCGATGGCGTAGCCCCTGTGCTGGTATTGTCGTATTCTGGTATGTATGTTGCTTTTCCATCCGTCAATCCTATGTTTGTCGCTCGGCTGTCAAGTACGTTTAGCGAATTGTCGAAGCGTATCTCCTGAGTCTTATTTGCCGAGTTATAGTTCTTTGGCAAACAATATCCTTGAGTGTTATAGTTGTTGATGTGCATGCTACCTATGGAATATCCATACGATGCCATATCCGAGCGCATCTCCACTTTCACCTTCGCCATCGCTCTGAGCAAATATATCTGCTCTGTCATGTCTGTTTGTGTGCCTAATGTAAGTGCTGGCAGCGATGCCACACCCCACATAGGTATATATTTCCTTGTCTCAGTATCTATGTTGTATTTCAAGTCGGGTAGGTCGATTGTGCTTAGTTTCGTAGCATTGCAGTTAGCCACAATCATTATCTTCTTAGCCCTTGCAATATCGTCTTTAGCGTTCTTCCATACTCCTGTTATTGCATATTTAGTACCCGAAGGGTCGCTCATTGGCGTCACCGTTATAGTCTCCACATCTCCAATGATGTTGCCCATACCGTCGCAAATGGCTATACGTAAGTCGTCGGTGTTAATCATATTCTCATCTTCTATGCCTGGTTGCTTAGGGTCGTAGTTGTCCCACCCCTCGTTTGCGGCACGTGTAGATGTAGCGTCGGCAACCATCATTGTGAAGGCGACGCGCACATCGTTCTTGGCGATAGCGCCTACGCCATCGTCGTCCGAACATGCCGTCAGTGCCACACACAGCAATGGCACAATAACTGTTCTAATTATAATATTTTTAATATGATAAAACATCAAGTGTCGATATCTTTTTCTATGATAATAAGTATCGTGTTTCTTACATTCCTACATGTCTACATTCTGCAACACCACTCTCCATGAGTTAACGAATATCGAGGCGCTAAGCCAGTTCATGCCGTCGTCTACAAAGAATACGAAGCTATATTCGTCTTGGCGGTCCAAATAGTCTTGGTCGGTCATATCCTTGTTGTAGTTGCCCTTAACGAGCAGCGCATAGTCTACGAGCGGAATGTTGAACACCAGTTTTCCATTTTCGTTGTTATAAACCTTTAGTCGTGGGTTTTTGTTTGCAAACAGTCTGTTCACAGTCATCTCAGCCACCACTGCCGACACCTGTGTTTCGCTCTCTTCTGCGCCCACAATGCCGTCGTATTGCGACCATGGGCGATAAGTTATCGAGTCTTCTTTTATATTGTCGTTATAGCAATCAAGCCATGAGTTGTCGTCGTCAATCTCGAAGCTGAAGTCGCTTGCTTTCAACTTTTTGCCCGAGGCATTCTGTATCACCACTTTTATGTTGTTGGTATTCTTAGTCAGCGGCATGGTGAACGTCTTCACCCCGTAGTCGTCCATTCTCAGGTCTACGTTTCCCATCATACCGTGATACAGAGCGTTAAGGTCGTGGTCCACCTTTCTTCCGTCTCTGTTTATCTTGCAGTCCAGGTTTTCAATGCCCTCTTCTGCCTTTCCTTTAGTTGAATATTTGTATGAACCGTCATACACGTTTTCGCCCTCTGCCCATACTTGTAGCGAGTATACGCATGGCCTTATGTCGAGAGTAATGTATCCTCCTGCAGCCTCAATGTCGCTTACAGCTTCCGTTTTGTCGAAAACCATTTCTCCGTTTTTGTTGTAAGCATGCAGCGATAGTGTCTTCACCTGTGAGCTGAAGGCATCGGCAAATTTCATATTCTTGTCGTATTTGAACTTCAGCTTTAGTTCTTGCTTACATTCGCCCATGTCTTCGTGCATCATCGAGCACGAGCATGCGATGATGGGCAATAGCATAGCCATAGATGCTACTTTCATTTTGTTCAATATATACGTCAAGTTTATCATAATTCGTTGTTTTGTGGGAGAATTATATAGGAGGTACGGCTCTCCTCCATGTGTGAGAGCCATACCGCCTAAAAAAAGTGTTGTTAGTATTTACTATTCGCCAAGGCTTACATTCTGGTTTACTACGCGCCATTGCAGTACCTGAACGCGGGCAGCAAGGTAGGTGTTATCGTATGTAGGTACAGTTGGGTCAATAACAAGTTCTGGGTTGTATACTGGTGTACCAAAGCCTTTGATACCTGTCAATGTAATCTTGTAGAAGTGGTTGCGCACAACACCATATTCGCCAAGTTCGCCTGCTTTTCCAAGGTGCTTGATTGGAACAAAGTAGTAAGCTTTACCATCCTTTCTTACTTCAGCCTTAGATGCTTCAATAGCAGCCAATACTGTAGATTTATTAACTTCTGTGAAATCAGATGTGGTACCTGGATTCTTTGTGTAATACTTCTTAGTAACACCTTCTGGGTCGGCTGCCAATGTTGGAGTTACACGATATTGAACCATAGTGGCATCAGGATCTTTAAAGTCGATATCACTTCCTGAAAGCTGAGTATAATGTGTATTATCAGTACTTGTGTAATACTGCGAGAATGTCGATGCCACATGCTTCTTCAAGTTATCAATACCAAGAAAATTCATACCATTATATCTGCAAATTTCAGCATTATGCCAGTTGTTCTCAGCGTCCTTGTATCTTAGTGTGGCTGCAACTAGCAACTTTGTCAGATTATTGGTATTCAAATTAGTAACTTTATCTATAGGAGTGTTAGGCAATGTGTACAATTCGTCTTTCATCTTTGCCTTAAATTCCTCGTACTTATGATTAACAGGTCGGTTTCCATCAACACCAGTATTAAATGCTACAGATCTTTCCCAGAAACTGCGGTGATAGTCGTATGTATTCCAAGTGCCAATACCTAAAGTTCCGTCTGTCCAACTTTTGTCTACCTGCTTTTCCACCTCAGCCTTGCCGTTCTCTTCAGCCAAGCCCCAGCCTTCGATAACAGCATAAACATCATAATCACCATATTTTCCAACAGGAGTTGTTGTACCATATTTGGTAGTTTCCCAGTTAGAACCATCGCCAACCTTAAAGGCATCTTTATCCACATCGGCAGTAACCTTAGCCACAACACGCTCTACATATAGGTCAACTGGATTTTCCATAGCTGTTTTTTCCGAAGTTGTTAAATGACCTGCAACAAGCGATGAACAAACATCTTCACCTGCATTAATATATACAGAGTTGCTCATTACAAAATCGGATACTTTACCTGTAGACACATCCTTATTGTAAAATTTGCTACCTACTGCAGTGCTACGAAGTTCGCTCAATCTCATAGTTGCGCCATCCTTGAGAGTTGCAGGCTCAACAGTCTCTGGATTAACAACAGCCATAATAGCAGCAGGAGCAGCATTCTGCACACCATTGATTATGAGTACGGTTTGCGTAATCTTCTCTACACTTGTTGAGGTGCCAGGAGTAGTGGTATCGTCACCAGGGGTAGCCTCAAGATAGTTTACGTTTCCACCACCTGTTACTCCTGTAACATTAGGATTCTTGATAAGATAAGGCGAACCATCACCATTGAAGAAGTAGAAACGCACCTTTTTGATTTTGCTTTCCTCCTCAGTTCCATTCTCATACTCTCCGGCACGGGTAGGAGTTGTTCCCACATTCACAATGTTCACAGCGAGATACTGCGGATCACTACCAGGTTTTGTTGCTCCACCTTCGATGTCGTTGTCCGAACTACATGCACTCATCATCAATGCAGCGCATGCAAAAGGGAAAAATTTAAATATCTTCATAATACTTTGAGTTTAATTATCAATGTTAATTATGTTATTTAATCTCTTCGTATACTTTTCTTGCAGCCTTAGCCTCCTCGCTGTCTCCAGCCTTGTCAAGATAAGGCTTTGCACCCTCGGCATCGCCTGCGTTAAGACGTGTGCAAGCTGCATTAAGGTTGGCTGTTGGATCGTCAGGATACATACGTACCGCTATCTCCATTATCTCGCCAAACTCCTTTGAGCCAGGCTCGTAGGTTTGTGCCACCATATACATCTCGTTTTGCGAGAGCAATTGTGGTCGGGTCTTTACCAAAGCCTTGGCCTCCTCAACATTGAATGGGCGCACCTTATATTTAATATGGTAGTCGGAGTGGCGCAGGGCTGGATAGCATACAGCCAGAAGGAATTTGTACTCGTCTGCAAATGCAGCCATAATCTTAGCCTCGCGCTCGTCTTCCTTTAGCGATGTGTCGTTGGCAAGGTCAAGTATCTGCTGCTTGTGCTCGATGTTGCTCTCGGCTACAAACTTGCGCAGACCGTCCCAGTCTTCTGCCGTGTGCGACACCGTGAAGATGCCTTCGTCGAGCTGCACCATACGCTGCACATACTGTGTAAGGGTGTGCGCACGCTCCTTGGCAAGGCGGTCGTTGTTGTCGAAGCGTCCCTCTGGCGATGCAAATCCGTGGATATTCACTGCCAACACCGTTAGGTTGTTGTCTTCCTTTAGCGTGTTGATAGTTCGTATTATACTGTCGAGCTGTTCGGGATTGCGACGGTACAGAGGGTTAAGCTCGGCGCGGTTTACTGGGAAGTCGATGTAGGCACGCTTGTCCAGCTCGCGTATCTTCTCTGCCACCACCTCTGGTCTTACAAACTTGGCAGTTGGTCGGCGATATTCCATCAGTTCGTATTGTTTGTTGGCAAGGTTGTCGCCACATCCGCAAAGGTCCTCGTTAATACGCACCTTATAGTCAACAAACTTCTTGTCGTAGGCAACAGAGCGCAGATAGGCTATCTGCTGCGGTTTGCCGTTGGTGCGTTTCACGATGTAGGCATCAGCACCATAATTGTTGTGGCGGTTGCGCTGCTGCATAATGTGCTGTCGGTTGCCGGTAACCACAATCTTAGGCATAGCCACATCGCCATCGGCAGTTGTTATGGATGGAGAAAGAACAAACTGGTTGTTGGTGGGCATCTGCAGCTGGTCGAGGTTGAGGGTCATCGACAACGTAAGCTGCTTGTCGATATGGCTCACCCTTACATTCTCCACCTTTATGCTGCTGTTGGCTATGGATACACCCTTGCACTCTTGCCCTCGGCATGGACTGACGGCAAGTGTTAGAAACGTCAATATGTAAAGATAGTTCTGTTTCATATCGTTTTTCAGCTTTGTTCTATAATACATATATCAACGATAGTGCTGCCTTGGTAGGTCCAAAGTAGTTGGTGTGGCTGCTCTTAAGTTTTCTGCCACATGTGCCACATTTATATTTGTCGTACTTTATAAAGTCGTAGCCTATACCAAGTGATGTCTCAAGATTCCAATGTCTTGACAATGGCCATTGGTATCCGCCGCTTACGCCTCCGCCAATGAACCATCCCTCATAGCGGTGATTCTTCTGTGTGGACAGCAATCCAAAGGGAAAGTCTACCCCACTAACGTTAAACTCACCTCCCATGAGATGAGCTCCAACAAACCAACCGTTGAAACTCTGGCAGAACCAGTATCTATACTCGGGCGTAAACGACCAATGACGCAATGTAGAATGGTCGCCTCCCGACTGTTTCCAAGGGTTTAGTCCGAAAAACATTTGTGCTGTATGATTCTTGTCTATCGAAACCTCGGCTCCGATATTAGGTGTGGTAGTAGCCCAGTAAAGGAAGTTTGTCTTTACGGCTAAATTCTGAGCGGACAGTTGCGAGCTTGTCATTGACAATATGACAACAATGAATAATGCCAACTTTTTCATAAATATACATATTCAGGATATGAGTGTCTATGCCTCTATTTTTGTGTTTGTTGGGGTATACTTCAATCCTTAGTTGTTTTGTTTTATCTGTTGTTGTGTTTGGGGTGGTTATTTGTATTTTGTTATTTTATGTCTGAAGCGTGTTGTTCATTTATGTTTTGTTGTTAAATAAGTTATTATTATAACTTGTGGCAAAGTTACAAATAATTGTGCAAACAGAAAAGAGTTAGGTCTGTAATTTTATGTTATTTTTCATCTGCCATCTGCCGCCTTTGGGCAAATATCGCTGTAACACGATGAATGTCTGTGGGTTATAGGGTGGAAGATAGGGTGGCAGATAAAACGAAAAACTTTGTTGTCGTGTAATGAGCTACGAGGAGCGTCGCCGCCTCGGCGACGAATTAGAAAAGGTTCATCCAGAATATGGAGTGACAGAAGTGTAAATTGCAGTTTATCGGGGAGGTTGGCATGCTAATGTTCGTGTAATGAACGTATAATATATGGTTCGTATAATGGACGTATAATTTTACTTGTAGATATTTGCTTGGAGTTCCCTTGCTTATAGTTCCGTGGATAAAAAAATTTCGTGTGCGACATAAAAATCACGACATTCATATATCTCAACACCACAAACGGTATATAAGGTAAGATATACATACATTTGACCGCAAATTTCATCCAACACCCAGCCATTTTTCGTTCGCTTCTCGATCACTTCTCGTTCGTCCCTCGTTCGTCTCTCGTTGTGCTTTCGTTCGTTATTCGTTAGCCGATCGAGGACATAACGAATAACGAACGAGAAAACAGCGAAAAAACAACGAAATGACGACGAGAAGACGACGAGAGCCAATCGAAACGGCGACGAGAGGCAAACAAAGCAATCTGCCAACTACAACCTCCAACCATTATGCCTGTTTTCAGCCATTTACAAGGCGCGTGCTGCAAATCAACCCACTGGATGGTACACCGACAAACAAAGACAAAGCAAATGGCTGTAATGACCTCTTTTTACCAATACAAAGTCTGAAACTGCTCGCGCGCGAACCTATTAATATCCGACAAAACCTTTCAAACCCCATCACATGTTGTCACCCCCTGAACAGGAACACGAGCTGACCATTTTCCCATGCCACAACATCCACTGAAAGCCATCTGACGCACATTATAACCAATTACTGTTCAAGCATATACAATAACTAACCATATTTAACCAACAAAAAGGCGGCACAAGACCACTGTATTAAAATTGATTTACAGATAAAACAAAACAATATAACACAAACATTTACAGATATTTTCATTCAATCAACCTATCGTAAAAGCACACAACCTTTTTTTCTGCGAGTTTGAAACAGATATAATCAATAATCAAAAGGCTGAACTCATTTGTGAGAGTCCAGCCCTTTGATACGATTGGGAATCATGAAGTCTTGTGGTCAGAAACCTATCAACGCTTCACCTTGAGTTGTTTCTTAATGCCTTTGTCGCCCACGACAAACAATTTATCGTCGGTCATCAACACAGCACGACCACGCCGGTGCTCGTAGTTTTCCTGATTATCTACATTGACCGCAATGACACGTCCATTGTAGAAACGCTTGATGTCCTTGAAAATGGTATGCCCCACGAAAATGCGGTCAACATCATAGCGACGGAGCACCATATCGAGCGAATCGCTGGGCAGATGTGACCACTTTTTATCGTTCAACACCAAACCACGATACCAGATGGGACCACGGTTTCCATAGAGGAACTTACAGAATTCGGAGTGCGCCTTGCGCTCCTTACTCTTCATGAAGAGCACACTACTAATAGTATCGTTGACCATCGGGATGGAGAGATTGCGGTCGTAGAACTCCTTGCTGATGCCAGCATGAACAAAGAGGTTGCGACCTATCACCTGTATGGCATTGCATACTCCCAGCCATCTGCCCAGTTCGGTATCGGGACCGAAGAGGTGGCGATACTCCATGCCGAGTCTGTCGGCAAGCATCTTATACTTAGGTTTGGCATAACGCATGTCGCCTGCCAATTCCATAGGTTCATGATTGCCCAACATCATGGTGACACGACCGCCACAGGCAGCAGCCTCAGCTTCGAGTTTATAGAAGAGCCAGAAGATTTGCGGCACATCATATCCTCGGTCGAAGACATCGCCGATAATCACCAATTGATTGTTGCCATACGCCCAACGCAGTTGACTGTCGATAACACCATTGGCTTGCAACAGGCTAACCACCAGATTGAGGCGTCCGTGGGGATCAGACATGATAAAGGTCTTTGGTGCCTGTGGCTGCTTCCATGGTTGACGCACAACGGGATGGAGCTTCACATCGAAGGCATAGTTGCCCTTATGGTCTGCCACATGGAGCGTGAAGTCATCGGGGAGAGCGGCATAGACGGTATCTTTCACCACACCAGTTTCCGTAACATTGATCACCCGCACACCACCGTTGGGCTGATAGATGACATAAGGTCCATCACACGACAAGTGATGGTTGTCATGATCATGGTCCTTAGCCGTAATGGTGATGCTGCACATGGACAGCAACACCATTATAGCCGGTAGTACCATGACAAAAATAGAATGTCTATTGGTTTTCTTCATTTTGTCTGTGTTTCATAGGTTTCCCTATTACTCACCATAGCCGGGATTGTTGGGGAGATGACTCACATTGCGCTCTGCCAACGGAATGGGGAGCACAATCTTATAATTGTCGAGTCCGATGGTCATAAACTCATCAGAGCAGGTGTGTTTGGTCTTGCTCAGCGCTTTGTTGGAAGCTTTGACACGCTCCACAGCCTTGCCATTTCTCAACAAGTCGAACATGCGATGACCCTCGCCCACAAGTTCCTTGCGGCGCTCGTCCAACACCTTATCCACCGATACGGTAGTAGCAGCATCAACAGATTTTGCAGGATTGGCACGATTGACGATGGCATGGAGATACTCGGCAGCTTCGGCATTATGGTCATTGCCTGCCGCAGTTAACTTAGCAGCAGCCTCAGCAGCATTGAGGTAAGCCTCAGAAAGACGAATGAGCGGAATATTGGCATCCATAACATTCTCACCCTGTTGTGGCTGATACTTATTGACAAAGGCTCTGCCATAAACAGAAGAAGAGGAATACTTATCCTTGGTAGCCACATTGATAATCTTCAGGCGCACATCGTCCTTGTCCTTGCTGAGATAGTTGTAGAAGGAAACGGTGACGCAACCGTCGGCATATCCACCCGGATTGTAGAGATAGCCCAGACTCTCCTTACCTGGAGAATCGGTAGTGAGGTTGATAATCTCGAAGAGCACCTCGCCAGGTTTCTGCTTGCTGGCGTCGTTAGCCCAAGCGGTAGGATATTCCTCATTGGTCCAAAGAGCATAGCCGTTGTCCTCAGCACCTTCGATGGCTTGCTTGGCAGCATCGAGCGCTTTGTCGTTATCACCATGATAGAGGTAGGCACGACTCAGCAGGGTGAGTGCAGCCCAACGGTTGAGTTTACCCTTATTGAACTTCTTGCCGAGCAAGGTCGTACTCTCTTTCAAGTCTTTCAGAATCTGATCGTAACATTGTGCTACGGTGCTACGCTGTGGCATAGCATCCTTTTCCAATACGTCGGTCACGATACATGCACCCATAGAAGCTCCATTGTCTTTGGTATAGGGATAACCATAGAGTTTGGTGAGATCGAAGAGTGTCATGCCACGGAGGGCGAGTGCCTGTCCCTTATAGTCGTTGAGTTTGTCTTTCTCATCGTCGCCAACAGGGATATTGTCGATATTTTTGAGAATGACATTACAGTTTTGTATAATCTCATAAGGTATGCGCCAGTAAGAGGCAGGTGCATTACTCTTGGTAAATCCATAGAGATAGGCATTGGCTGTGCGCTTGGTAGAACTTACCGCCTGCATATCGTCACCCGTCACATCACCATAATAGACAAGGCGACCAGAATAGGCATCCGAACTCTGCATGGTGCTGTAGATACCATTGAGCGTAAACTCTACGTCGGAGAGTGTTTTCACATTAGTGATCACTGAGTCAGAGGGCTCTAAGTCAAGCCAATCATTGTCGCAGGAAGATAAACCTACGGCAACGGCTCCAATCATGATATATTGATAAATCTTGTTCATAGTGTTATCTTTTTAGAAGTTAATATTAAGACCAAAAGTCACAGTCTTGAGCGGAGGAGTGGTCTGTGTGGCGTTGCCATTGACCACTGATTCGGGATCGTAGTAGTCCCAAGCAGCCCAAGTCCAGAGATTGTTAGCCGACATATAGATGCGCGCATTGCTCAATCCTGCAGGGAGAATCCACTGCTTAGGCAAGGTGAAGCCCAAGGTGATGGTCTTCAAACGGATATAGTCGGTGCTGTGGAGGCGACGGCTATTGGTAATCTTGTGCATAGCCACTATGGAACTCTTCTCATAGAACTGCTCATACTTGGTGATGTCACCGGGTTTCTTCCAGCTGTCAGCATAGTAAGTTGGGATATTTGCCTCCATATCGTAACCGCCATGTTCGGTCTTCTGTGCCCATGTGTCGTAGGCGTATGCACCAAACTGATAGTTGAACAGGAAGCTAAGGTCGAACCACTTATAGCGGATGCTATTGTAGAGACCGCCGGTAACATTGGGTTCTGCATGTTTCTTGAGCATGATGGCACGTGCCTTGGTAGCATCTTCGGTGATTTCCTTGCTATAGGTACCATCGTCAAGGAGTTCGTTGGTATAGAACTGCGGATTACCGTTTTCAGGATTGATGCCCGCAAACTCTATCATATAGAAGGTGCGATAGGAGTGACCGATCTTGCGAATCTGCGTTCCGCTGACGATTTGGGTCTGGTCGCCATCGAGTTTGATCACCTTATTCTTATTATGTGAAAGGTTGAAAGTGGTTTTCCACTCCAAGTCTTTGGTCTTGATATTGGTAGAGTTGATTTCGAGTTCGATACCCTGATTTCTCAACTGTCCAACATTCATGAGATAAGAACTGAATCCGGTAGTCATAGACACAGGACTATCCATCAAGAGGTTCTTGGTGTTGCGCAGATAATACTCCAGGGTGACGTTCACACGATTGAAGAGTGAGAAGTCGAGACCTAAGTTGAGGTTATAGTTGGTTTCCCACTTCAACCGGTCGTTGGCAAGCTGAGAAATAATAATGGCAGGCTGCTCATTATAGCCAGCACCCAGACTACTCAAGGCGAGATAACCATAATAATCTGAAGGCAAAGTTCCGTTAACGCCATAGGATGCACGAATCTTCATGTCGGTAAGCCATCCGGCGGTGGGCTTCATGAAGTCTTCCTCGATGATGCGCCAAGCACCCGATACCGACCAGAAGTTACCCCAGCGGTGTGAGCGTTGCAGGCGTGAACTGCCATCGACACGATAGCTGGCACCAAGGAAGTATTTATTGTCGAAGTCGTAGTTGACACGTCCTATATATGACACCATGCGTGTGCGTGTGTCGCTTCCACCTACCGACTCCGTCTTCTTACCATTAGAGATGTCGTTTTTGTCGGGTGTTGCAAAATTGGTGGCGTAGCCAGAGAGATAGTCACGATACTGGTCATCAATCTCGTAACCCAACAATCCATCGAGGTGGTGAACCTCAGCGAACGTCTTGTTATAAGTCAGTTGGTTGCCCCATACCATCTTTCTGCGCTCATAGAACTTCTTGCTCATGCCGCCATTGATATCATCACCATTGGAAGTGCGTGGGTCTGCCCAGTCCTTACCCTTGGTAGTGATATAGTCATAACTGAACGTAGTCTTGAATTTCAGGTCTTTAATAAATTCAAACTGTCCATAAACGGTATTGAATGTACGGGTGACATACTCACGCTGGCTGTCATACTCATTAGCGAGTGCAGGGTTGCGGTCACCGATACGGATGAATGCGCGATTCCATGTGCCATCCTCATTATAGACAGGGTCGGATGGTGTCACAGCACTTCTCGACGAATAGAAGGGAGCAGTATAGGTAAAACCTTCACTATACACATCCTGATTAACACTGGAGAAGAAGATATTGGCACCGAGCGTCAACCTGTTGGTCGCCTTATAATCCACATTGAGACGACCAGTCAGACGTTCCAAACCAGAACGGTGGGTGATACCGTCTTGCTTCAGATAGGCGATAGAAGAGTAATACTTAAACTTGTCGGCACCACCAGAAATAGACGCTTCATACTGCTGATGACTGCCTTTTTTGAAAAGTACATCGTCCCAATCGATAAAGCCACACCAAGGAATAGGCGCATAGTCATCGATATTGTCATCAGCATAGGCAGTGGCTTCCTGCTCGGTCTTTCCCTTGCGAATCTGACCGGCATAGAGACCATTATAAATATAGTCGCGACGCTGCTGACCGTTCATCACGGGACGATAGTCCATGGCAAAGTCTGAATATCCCCAGTCTGCTTGCAACGAAACCTTAGGTTTTCCCTGCTGTCCCTGTTTGGTGGTGATGATGATCACACCATTGGCAGCACGCGAACCATAGAGCGATGCAGCGGCGGCATCCTTAATAACGGTGATGCTCGCAATATCGTTGGTATTGATGGTGGACATGATATCGAGACCGGAATCAGAGCTCATCGAGTTGATAGATCCGCTGATGACAGGTACACCGTCTATAACATAAAGTGGGGTATTGCCGGCATTGATAGAACCCATACCACGGATGTTGATATTGGAAGAAGCACCCGGCTGACCAGAAGATGCCGAGAACTGTACACCGGTGGCATTACCCTGCAACATATCTTGGAAAGATACGGTAGGCACATCAGCCATCTTGTCAGACTTGACATTAGAAGCCGAACCAGCATACGCCGACTTCTTAAAGGTACCGTAACCCGTCACGATGACCTCGTCCATGAGTTGGGTATCTTCTGCGAGTGTGATATGGATGGCACCTTTAGAAGTGATTTTCACCTCTTTCTTCTGATAACCGATATAAGAAACGACCACTGTCACAGGAAGGGCATCGACCGACAAGGTGAACTTACCATCGATATCGGTAATAGCCCCTTGGGTGCTTCCTTTCACCATGACACTGGCGCCAACGATTGTTTCCTGAGTGTTGGCATCGGTAATAACTCCAGAGATTGTTTCTTTTTGTTGAACAGGGGCGATAGCGCTATTCTACAAGACCACATGAGTATGGTCATCAATAGCAAAGGGCTGGACTCATTTGTGAGAGTCCAGCCCTTTTGCTATGGCTTGGAATGTTGTCCTAGGCGGATTCGAACCACCACAAACAGAACCAAAACCTGTTGTGCTACCATTACACCATAGGACATACATACCCGTTAGCGGCTGCAAAGGTACGCAAAATTTGGCGTTCCACCAAATTTTTCCTTCAAAAAATATTATTTTACTACCAACAGATAGTAGTTCTTCTTACCTTTCTGTGCCAGAAGATACTTTCCATCGATGAGATCTTCGGCTGTAATAGGACGATTCTGGTCGGTCAGCTTCTCCTTGTTGAGACTTACACCGCCTCCCTGAACCATTTTGCGCATCTCGCCCTTTGAAGGGAATACAGGTGCTGCAACGGTAAAGAGTTCGATGGCAGACTGCCCCAACTGGTCTTTGCCAATCTCAAACTGAGGAACTCCGTCGAATACATCGAGGAAGGTTTGTTCGTCGAGACGCTCCAGGCTCTCCTTGGTAGATTTACCGAAAAGGATAGACGAAGCCTCGATAGCGGTGTCAAGCGCCTCCTGCGAGTGAACCATGACAGTAACTTCCTCTGCCAAACGCTTCTGAAGAATACGGCGACCGGGGTCCTGTTTGTGTTCTTCGACCAGTGCATCGATCACCTCCTTCTCCAGTGAAGTGAAGATTTTGATATAGCGTTCCGCATCATCATCGCTCACATTGAGCCAGAACTGATAGAACTTATAAGGTGTGGTGCGCTTAGGATCGAGCCAGATGTTACCACTCTCGGTCTTACCAAACTTCTTACCGTCGCTCTTGGTGATGAGTGGGCAAGTGAGTGCAAAGGTCTCCACATCGTTGCCAAGGGTACGGCGGATGAGTTCTGTACCTGTGGTCATGTTGCCCCATTGGTCGTTACCACCCAACTGAAGTTTCACACCTTTGTGCTGATAGAGGTAGAGGAAGTCGTAGCCCTGAAGCAACTGATAGGTGAATTCGGTGAATGACAGTCCGTCGCGTGCAGTTCCATTGAGACGTTGCTGCACACTTTCCTTAGCCATCATATAGTTAACGGTAATGTGCTTTCCCACCTCTCTTGCGAAATCGAGGAAGGTGAAGTCCTTCATCCAATCGTAGTTGTTGACCATCTCGGCGGCATTTGCTTCTTTAGAATCGAAGTCGAGAAACTTAGCCACCTGTGCTTTGATGCACTCCTGATTGTGATAGAGTGTCTCATTGTTCAGCAGATTGCGCTCCTGACTCTTACCTGAAGGGTCGCCAATCATACCGGTAGCTCCACCCACCAGGATGAATGGTTTGTGGCCGCAACGCTGCAAATGGCGCAACATCATGATACCACAGAGGTGACCGATGTGTAACGAATCGGCAGTAGGGTCAGTACCCAAGTATGCCGAAACCATTTCTTTCTGGAGCAGTTCTTCTGTGCCAGGCATCATCTGTGCCAGCATTCCGCGCCAGCGAAGTTCTTCTACAAAGTTCTTCATATACTATATTGTTTTTAGATTTCCTGTATGTTGTTTCAAGTTGTGGGCATGGTTCACGGCACGGGGTCATAACCCGAACCGCCCCATGGATTGCATCTGAGGATGCGCCAAATGGCAAGTGCAAGTCCTTTGACAGGGCCATGCTTGATGAGTGCCTGACGTGCATATTCGCTGCAAGTGGGTGTGAATCGGCATGACGGCGGTGTATATGGTGTGATAGCCACCTGATAGAAACGGATGGGTAGCAGCAACAACCACACCAAGATGCGCGATATAATCTTTATCAGACGACGTACCCACTGCATCATCATAATTTCTCTGCTATGCGGTTCAACAGTTTGTTTATCTTCTCTGCCACCACCTCAGAAGGGAAGAGTTCGTCGGCAAGCCATACAAATCCCACCATCAGTGCACGCCCCGACTGCTGTTCTACAGCCTCAACAATAATTTGCTTATTGAGTCGGTATGCTTCGCGCAACTGTCGTTTGACGCGATTACGCTTGACGGCCCGTTTGAAATGGCGTTTAGATACGCTCATCAGTACCTTGACAGGCGGTTCGCCCTCGTGGCGTTCAGTCTCTCTCCAGACTGCCCTGATAGGGAATGAAGCCACAGAGCGGCTGCCTGCCCTGTCGAAGAGTTGTTCTGTGAGTCGCAATCCACACAACCGCTCTTGCTTGTTGAGCGTATGGGTAGCCATGGTGATATCTGTCTATACCTTATTTATATATAGAGGCTCGGTCATCCACTAACGGATAAGACCTCGCCATTGGGATAGCGCAATGTTGCGCAGTTAGCCTTTGTGCTCTTCCAGATAGTGTTGAAGTGCACCAGTCATTGAGGGATATTGCTTTGAAGGAGCTTCCAAGTCGACGCGCAATCCAGCATCCTGAGCAGCCTTGGCTGTAGCAGGACCGAAGGTTGCGATAGTCACTTTTCCCTGATCGAAGCTGGGAAAATTCTTGGTGAGTGACTCAATTCCCGAAGGACTGAAGAACACCAACATATCGTAATCGAAGTCTTTTGCTTCCTGTTCGGTAAAGTCGTTGCTCACGGTGCGATACATCACGCACTCGCGATGCTGCAGTTTTTTCGACTCCAGCAACTTAGCTACCGATCCACTGTTTACATCACTCATTGGTACAAGATATTTCTCTGTCTTGTGCTTAACCATTGTAGGCAGCAAATCGTCAATCTTTCCAGTATTTCCGAAGAACACTTTGCGCTTGCGATACTGCACGTATTTCTGTATATACAGCGATATTGTCTCTGTCACACAGAAATATTTCATATCTTCAGGAATGGTGATACGCATCTGCTTTGCCAGCGTGAAGAAATTGTCGATGGCGTGACGTGAAGTGAAAACAATTGCCGTAAAATCGAGAATGTTTATTTTCTGCGCACGAAACTCTTTAGGTTCCAGTCCTTCAACCTTGATGAAAGGACGGAATACAAACTCTACGTTATATTTTTCCGCAATATCAAAATATGGCGATTTTTCACTTATTGGTTTCGGTTGCGAAATGAGAATCTTCTTGATCATCGGTGTCCTAAAAATTTATTTGCAGATAATTTCCTATGAATACCGCTATGCTCCAAAAAACAAGCAACGGTACTATTTCAAGGGTGCAAAAGTACAAAAAAAATTGCAAATTAACGAGTTTTCTATTGAAAAAGATGGTCAGACACTTACTGAGCGACATGATTTTAACCAAAATGGCCACGACAGCAACGCACGTAATGCTGGTTTCCGGACTTAGACCGAAATAGGCATGCAGCAACACGACAGGGAACAAAAGCACTCCTTCTACCGATAAAAGAAACAAGGAGGACTTTATCCATTGTTCATTTTTTTTCTTTCCAAAGAACACCAGATTGACCCACGTACTAAGGAGGAGCTTACCTGTGAAATATGCCACTGTCAATCCAAAGAAGATGGCTATGAGTTGGTAGTTGGACTGAAGTGTGAAGGTGGTGCCGATAAAGTTTAGCGTATAGAAATAGCACACCAGTGCCACTAACAGGCTGGTGACTAATCCTAAGAAAAACTGGAAGCGCATCTCACTACTTGTCTCCTTCACCTCGGTGATTCCTTCGGCAGGTCGATAGAAGAACGCTTTGAATTGGCGAGCCACGAAACGACGGGCATGGGAGAATGCCACAACGGCAGCCAGGAAACATACCACCAGCATAGAGGTGATGAGGTCATCGTTATGGATGCTGTAGGGCACGGGTGAACCGGCAATGCCGATACGTCCACCGGAGAGTTCGGGGTGGAACATGGCATTGTGGGAGAAGAATCCTTCGCGATAATACTGCGGGAGTTCTGCCTTCAACAGATCGTGACCCGCATCATGTCCCGGCAGATGCAGGGTGTCGGGGCGCGTACTCCATCGGATGGGTGCCGGCTTGAAATGGGCTTGAATGGCAGAGTCCTGCTGAGCAGGCGTAGCATTGCGAGGCAACCATCTGAGCACCTGAGCCGGTGTCAGTTGGCGCACGGGTGCAGCACCAGTTGCCGACGCAGTGTCGGCATGTGCCGTATGTTGACTATGCGCAATGCTGTCTGCCTGTTGCACGGAATAGAATTAAAGTGCGAATTCGCGTTTGATATCCTCTATCCGATCGAGCTTTTCCCAAGTGAAGAGCTCTACATCGATGGTTTTTGTCTCATGATAACGACTGGTAAAGGTTTTCTTCACCACTTCGGGATGACGTCCCATGTGACCATAGGCTGCGGTCTCCAGATACATGGGCTGGCGCAACTTCAACTGGCGCTCGATGGCTTTTGGACGCAGGTCAAACAGTTTCTCGATGCGCTGTGCTATCTCGCTGTCGGTCATATTCACACGTGAACGACCGTAAGTATTGACGTAGATATTCATCGGACGTGCCACACCGATGGCATAGCTCACCTGTACCAACATCTCGTCGGCTACTCCGGCAGCCACCATGTTCTTAGCGATATGGCGTGCGGCATAGGCAGCAGAACGATCGACCTTAGAAGAGTCTTTACCAGAGAAAGCACCGCCACCGTGTGCACCCTTACCTCCGTAAGTATCTACAATGATCTTACGACCGGTAAGTCCGGTATCTCCATGAGGACCACCGATAACAAACTTACCCGTTGGGTTGACGTAGTACTTGATCTGATCGTCGAAGAGCTTGAGCACCTTCTCGCTCTTGATCTGTGCTTTAACGCGTGGTATGAGGATGTTGAGCACATCAGCCTTGATTGTGGCAAGCATGCGCTCGTCGTCATCGTCAAACTCATCGTGCTGGGTTGAAACGACGATGGTATCGATGCGTTCGGGTGTTCCGTCGTCGCTATACTGTACGGTCACCTGACTCTTAGAGTCGGGGCGGAGATAAGTCATCTCCTTTCCTTCGCGACGAATATCAGCCAAAGTGCTTACGATAAGATGTGAGAGGTCGAGCGAAACAGGCATGTAGTTCTCTGTTTCGTTGGTTGCGTAGCCAAACATCATGCCTTGGTCGCCGGCGCCTTGGTCTTCGTCATCCTCACGGTCAACACCACGGTTGATGTCGTCGCTCTGTTCGTGGATGGCGGTAAGCACGCCGCAGGAGTCTCCGTCAAACTGATATTCGGCCTTGGTATAGCCGATTTTCTTGATGGTATTGCGGGCAATGGCCTGCAAGTCAATATATTCACTGCTTCTAACCTCACCCATGATAACCACCTGTCCGGTAGTTACAAAGGTTTCGCAAGCCACACGAGCATGCTCGTCGTAAGCCAGAAACTGGTCGAGTATGGCGTCACTGATTTGGTCAGCCACCTTATCGGGATGGCCTTCAGATACTGATTCTGATGAGAAAAGGTATGACATGTTTATCTTCTTATATTTTTGTTTTCGGCTGCAAAGTTACGCAGATTTCGGGATATGACAAAATAAAACGGCGGTGTTCTGCAAGCATTTATACCTATTTAACCTCGTTTTTGACGTTACGCGGATGATGTTCCAATATCTGCTGGCGTAGCGTACTCATATCCACATGGGTATAAATCTCGGTGGTGGCTATGGATTCGTGGCCCATCATCATTTGTATGGCACGCAAATCGGCACCTCCTTCCAGCAATGCCGTAGCAAACGAATGTCGAAGGGTATGGGGAGAGATGGTTTTCTGAATACCGGCAGCCACAGCCTGGCGCTTGATCATGATGAGTATCATGGTTCGGGTGAGATGCGCCCCACGTCGGTTGAGGAACACATAATCTTCCTCGCCGGGCTTGATATTCATCTGCCGACGGTCGGCAAACCAAAATTCAATTTCGTCGAGGGCTTTCTGCGAGATGGGTACGAGACGCTCTTTAGATCCTTTGCCCACCACTCTGATGTAGCGCTCTTGTATGAAGAGGTTGCTGAGCTTGAGTGTGACGAGTTCGCTGACACGCAGTCCGCAGGAAAAGAGCGTTTCGATAATCGCCCTATTGCGCTGCCCTTCCCATTTGGTGAGGTCTATGCTTGCCTTGAGCATATCCACCTCACGGGTGGAGAGTACCTCTGGCAGATGAGTGCCGAGCACCGGACTCTCCAACAGTTCCGACGGATCGTCGTCACGCCAACCGTCGGTCTGCATGAACCGAAAGAAGGATCGCACCCCACAAAGTATGCGACACTGGGAGCGTGGCCCGATGCCGATATCATGGAGTGTCGCAGCGAAATGTTGCAGGTCGGGCAACTGCACGTCAAACACATCTTTGTTTTCATCGCGCAGATAGCCCAACAACTTCTGCAAATCGCGCTCATAGGCATCGAGCGTATTGTCGGAAAGTCCGCGTTGCAACCTCAGGAAACGCAAGTATGGACGTACGTAGTCTTTGCTATTTTTCTTCATATTCATTCACAAAATTACTGCAAAACGCGCAAAAAACAAAATATATATGCTTTTCTTTTTGTTATTCCGCTTTTAATCGTACCTTTGCAAACACATTTAGCAATTTAGATTTTTATTTTTATGGCTGAAGAATTAGAAATCAAGGAGCTCGACCAGGTAGTCGTACGCTTCTCGGGTGATTCCGGTGACGGTATGCAGTTGGCCGGAAACATCTTTTCTACGGTGAGCGCCACCGTAGGTAATGGTATTTCCACTTTCCCAGATTATCCGGCAGATATCCGTGCCCCACAAGGCTCGCTGACCGGTGTCAGCGGATTCCAGGTTCACATCGGTGCTGGCAAGGTCTATACCCCTGGTGATCAGTGTGACGTGCTTGTAGCCATGAACGCTGCAGCGCTGAAGACACAGCTGAAGTATGCCAAGCCCCAAGCCACCATCATCATCGACACCGATTCATTCGGTCCAAAGGACTTGGAGAAAGCACAGTTTGCCACTCCCGACTATCTCGGCGAACTCCATGTAGATCCCGATCGTGTCATCCAGTGCCCGCTCACCACTATGGTGAAAGCGTGTCTGGCAGAAAGTGGCATGGACAACAAAGCCATTCTGAAGTGTCGCAACATGTTTGCGCTGGGTTTGGTTTGCTGGCTCTTCAACCGCGACTTGAACCTCGTTGCCAATTTCTTGCGTGAGAAATTCGCCAAGAAACCTGCCATTGCCGAGAACAATATCAAGGTGGTGCAGGCTGGTTACGACTACGGTCACAATACCCATTCATCCGTACCGGCTACCTATCGCATCGAATCAAAGACCAAGGTGCCCGGACGCTATATGGATATCACGGGTAACAAGGCTACTGCCTACGGTCTTATTGCTGCTGCCGAAAAGGCAGGTCTGCATCTCTTCTTAGGCAGTTACCCTATCACTCCAGCCACAGATATTCTTCACGAACTGTCGAAACACAAGTCATGCGGTGTCATCACCGTACAGTGTGAAGACGAAATCAGCGGATGCGCTTCAGCCATCGGTGCTTCGTTTGCCGGAGCATTGGCTGCTACCAGCACCTCCGGACCTGGTGTATGTCTGAAGAGCGAAGCGATGAACTTGGCAGTGATCGACGAGTTGCCACTGGTTATCATCGATGTACAGCGTGGCGGTCCTTCTACAGGTCTGCCCACCAAGAGTGAGCAAACCGACTTGCTGCAAGCTCTCTTCGGCAGAAACGGTGAGAGTCCAATGCCCGTTATTGCCGCACTGAGCCCCACAGACTGCTTTGACGCCGCCTACGAGGCAGCAAAGATAGCGCTCGAACATCTGACTCCCGTCATCCTGCTCACCGATGCTTTCATCGCCAACGGATCTGCTGCTTGGAAGTTGCCAACCATGGAGGGGCTCCAAGCCATTAAGCCTCACTACGTAACTCCTGAGATGAAGGGCCACTATACCCCATACTTCCGCGACGAAGAAACAAAGGTTCGCTACTGGGCAATCCCCGGACAGGAGGGCTACACCCATATCCTTGGCGGACTGGAGAAGGACGGTAATACCGGTGCCATCTCTACAGATCCTGAAAACCATGACCACATGTGTCGTCTGCGTGCCGAGAAGGTGGCTAAAATCCCCGTTCCCGACTTGCAGGTACTGGGCGACAAAGACGATGCCGACCTGCTCATCGTAGGTTTCGGATCTACTTACGGTCACCTTGTAAGTGCGATGCAGGAACTGCAAGCCAAAGGCTACAAAGTGGCACAAGCCCAGTTCAAATATGTCAACCCACTGCCTAAGAACACGGCAGAGGTACTCTCGAAATATAAGAAAGTGGTCATTGCCGAGCAGAACCTCGGCCAGTTGGCTACTTGGCTGCGTGCCAATGTAGATGGCTTAGTGCCCTACCAGTTCAATCAGGTAAAGGGACAGCCATTTGTAGTGGCAGAATTGGTAAAGGCATTTGAGGACATTTTAAAGAAGTAAAGCGTTATGAGTGAATATACATTCCAAGACTATAAGAAGGGACAGCCACGTTGGTGTCCGGGTTGCGGCGACCATTTCTTCCTGGCGTCGCTCCATAAAGCCATGGCAGAAGTGGGTGTTGCACCCCACAACATGGCAGTCATATCGGGTATCGGTTGCTCCAGCCGTCTGCCCTATTACGTAAACACCTATGCCATGCAGACCATCCACGGTCGTGCTGCAGCTATTGCTACTGGTGCGAAAGTGGCTAACCCAGACCTCTGCATCTGGCAGGTCAGTGGCGACGGTGACGGTCTTGCCATCGGCGGTAACCACTTCATTCATGCCATGCGTCGTAACATCGACCTCAACATGATTCTGCTCAACAACCGCATCTACGGTTTGACAAAAGGTCAGTACTCGCCCACCTCACCCCGTGGCTTCGTTTCTAAGTCGAGCCCCTATGGCACGGTAGAGGATCCATTCCGCCCCGCTGAACTCTGTTTCGGTGCTCGCGGTCACTTCTTTGCCCGTAGCGTTGCCACTGATGCTGCCGAGACTCAGGACATCCTGAAGGCTGCTTACCAGCACAAGGGTGCTGCCGTTTGCGAGATTCTGCAAAACTGCGTTATCTTCAACGACGGTTGCCACGAGTCGGTATATACCAAGGAAGGCCGCAAGAAGAACGCTATTTATGTGCGCCACGGCGAGAAACTCGTGTTCGGTGAGAACAACGAATTTGGTCTGGTGCAGGAAGGTTTCGGCCTGAAGGTCGTGAAAATCGGCGAAAACGGCTATACTCTCGATGATGTATTGGTACACGATGCCCATTGTGAGGACAACACCCTGCAGTTGAAGTTGGCTATGATGTCCAACGAAAACGGCTTCCCCATCGCCCTCGGTGTTATCCGCGACGTTGACGCACCTACTTACGACGAGTCGGTACACGTACAGCTCGATGAGGTGTCAAAGCAGAAGAAGTATCACAACTTTGCCGAACTGCTCGAAACCAACGACATCTGGGAAGTGAAATAAAACGCACTGACACCCTATAACCATCAACGATATGGGGCTGCAACAGCATTCGTGCCTGTTGCAGCCCTTGTTGTTGGACTGCATCCTCCCACTAACTACCGTAAGCACGGCATTTCCCGTGCTCTCCTATGGTGCATCGGTTTTCATCGTCTCTCCACAATCTTCTGCCCCCACATGACACAACAAGGCATAAAACAACCGTTTCCAAGTCATCTTCCAAAAGCCACATAATCTGCTAACCACCACCACTTTGCAACACTACAAAAGGCACATTCCTCAGCAAATCAATTTGAATTGGTCAGCAAATCAATTTGAATTGCTCAGCAAATCAATTTGAATTGCTCAGCAAATCAATTTGAATTGGTCAGCAAATCAATTTGAATTGCTCAGCAAATCAATTTGAATTGGTCAGCAAATCAATTTGAATTGGTCAGCAAATCAATTTGAATTGCCATCAAACATAAGTGACATGGGCAGGTAATGATGCCACCACACAGCAGCAATGTATAGGACAAAAACACGTCATGCCCTATTCCTTGCTTGACAGCACAACCTCTTCATGCAGAAAAAGTATTACCAAAACGCTTTATCTTGACATTTTTTAACCAGCATTTTCCAATAATTCCCCTGTTAACTTGAATTCACGCCGACATATGACCACCATAATTGCGCCATCTGTTATACTATTTGTGCAAAATTGATAATTATTCCGTTTTTTGTTTGGCAATTAGCCGATTTATTGATAAATTTGCACTAAAATAGAAATAAACGAAGAACTATGTCTTTAAAATGTGGTATAGTGGGACTTCCAAATGTGGGTAAGTCCACTCTTTTCAACTGCCTGTCAAGTGCAAAAGCTCAGGCTGCCAATTTTCCATTCTGCACGATAGAACCCAACGTCGGAGTAATCACAGTACCCGACGAGCGACTCACCAAACTTGCTGAGATAGTACACCCAGGACGCATCGTACCCGCTACTTGTGAAATAGTGGATATTGCAGGACTGGTAAAAGGAGCATCCAAGGGAGAAGGACTCGGTAATAAATTTCTGGGCAACATCCGCGAGACTGATGCCATCATCCACGTGCTCCGCTGCTTTGAAGATGATAACATCACCCACGTAGATGGCACCATCGACCCCATCCGCGACAAAGAAATCATCGACACCGAACTGCAGTTGAAAGACCTGGAGACCATCGAGAGCCGTTTGGCAAAAACCGAAAAGGCTGCCGCTGCAGGCAATAAAGATGCAAAAATAGAGGTGACTGTGCTCAAAGCCTATAAGGAAGTGCTCGACCAAGGAAAGAACGCACGCATCGTAGAGTTTGAGAGCAAAGACGAACAAGACTGCGCGCACAACCTCTTCCTGCTGACTGCAAAGCCCGTGCTCTATGTGTGCAACGTCAGCGAATCGGATGCCAAAGAGGGCAACGACTACACCCGACGTGTTGAAGCACTGGCACAGGAGGAAGGTGCCGAAGCCATGGTGATAGCCGCCAAGACCGAGGAAGACATTGCCGAACTGGAATCATACGAGGACAAACAGATGTTCTTGGAAGAACTCGGACTGGAAGAGAGCGGTGTGAACCGACTCATCAAGAAAGCCTACTCCCTGTTGAACCTCGAAACATTCATCACCGCCGGAGAAATGGAAGTCAAGGCATGGACCTACCACAAAGGATGGAAAGCACCACAATGTGCCGGAGTTATCCATACTGACTTTGAGAAAGGATTCATCCGTGCAGAGGTCATCAAATACGACGACTATATCCAGTATGGATCGGAAGCCGCTGTACGCGAAGCCGGAAAAATGGGCATTGAAGGCAAGGAATACATCGTGCAGGATGGTGACATCATGCACTTCCGCTTCAATGTATAAGTCATGGCGCCCCTTTCCATGAAAGGTGGCGCAACGGACACTCACTCATTGATTACTTAAATTCATCTACGAGACATGCTTAACCTTATCAACTTCATTGTCTGGAACCCCAGCATCTCATTCGGACCATTCCGCTGGTATTCCCTATGCTGGCTTCTCGGACTGGCGCTGGCCTATTTCACCGTGCGCCGCCTCTATCGCGAACAGCACATCAAAGACGAGTATTTTGATCCGCTATTCTTTTACTGCTTCGTGGGAATACTTGTCGGAGCACGTCTCGGCCACTGCATCTTCTATCAACCCGACTATTTCCTCACCAGCGGAAAGGGATTCGTAGAGATGTTGCTGCCCATCCATTTCATGGCAGATGGCGGATGGAAGTTCACGGGCTACGAAGGTCTCGCCTCCCACGGAGGTACCCTCGGACTGATGATAGCCCTCTGGCTCTATGTGAAGCGCACCAAACTCAGCATCTGGACCGTACTCGACAATATCGCAATAGCTACGGGTGTGACCGCCTGCTTTATCCGACTCGGCAACTTGATGAACTCCGAAATCATCGGAAAGGTTACCGATGTGCCCTGGGCATTCATCTTTGAGCGCGTCGATTCAGCACCACGCCACCCTGGACAACTCTATGAAGCGATTGCCTACGCCATTCTCTTTGCCATCATGTGGCCACTCCATAAGCGCATGACAAACCGCATCGGAACCGGTTGGTTCTTTGGATTCTGTCTGACATACATATTCACTTTCCGTTTCTTCATAGAATACACGAAAGAAGTGCAAGAGGCCTTCGAGGCTTCGCTACCGCTCGACATGGGACAAATCCTGTCCATCCCCTTCATTATCATCGGCATCTGCTGCATGTTCAGAAAACCTAAAAAGGAATAGCCACTATGCGAAACCTGCTCCTTCTCATCATCCTGTCACTGTGTGGAAGTATCACTACACAAGCGTCACACCATTCGCAAGATACTGCCTATGTAAAAATGACACTCCACTACTTTGACCTCTACCAAAAAGGCAAAGACGAGCAGGAGTATTACAAAGCGGCAAAGCAGATGAAAGACTATCTGCTGGACCACAATGATAAGGAGCTATATTATACCATTCGCAGTCAGGAAGTGATTTTCGATGCCAATCTGGGCAAGACCTACAGAGCCTTGCAGAAGGTGAACACCATTCTGAAAGACATCGAACAGGAGAAAAACAAAGACTCCTATTTACAACTCATCGACTACACGCTCGGCAGCATTTACCACCTGAGAGGCAACTACCGACTGGCAGAATACTACTATAAGAAAGCCAATGAGAAATGCGCACCAACGGATTCACCGTCGCGCATGGACATCTATTCGCAGATGGCAGAACTAAAACTCGTTGGTTCGCCTAAAGAAGCAGACCAGTGGATAGAGAAACTGGGCGATCTCACCCGTGCCAGCCATAATCCAGAATACCACAAAGCCTATCTCATACTAAAAGGAAAACTATACTTCTATCATAAAGACAGATGGAGCTTTGATAAAATCTATCGGGATTTCTTCAGTATTCAAAGAAAACATCCCGAATTTGACAACAACGGTGTGGCACTCATGAAAGCCATGAATCTGGCTTTCTCAGGCGACTATCAATCAGCACTGCAGTTGATCAATGCCGACAACAACGAGATTGAAGCAATCGACAAACCGGGAGTGCGCATCCAAATCTACAAGATGATGGATCGCTATGACCTTGCCCTTGATGAATTTCGCAAGATTAAAATGCGTCGCGACTCGCTGGATACCGACATGCTCTTCGACAGTATGAGCGAAATAGATACGCAGATGTCGATCTATAACCGTACCAAATACATGGCAGACAAGAACCGCAAGATGTTGACAGCATCGCTCTTTACCATCTGCGTCATGCTCACTCTGGCACTCATATCCATCATCTACCACCATCTGATGCGCCGCCGCTATCAGAAAACCATCGAGCAAAAGAACAGTGAACTCAGTGTGGCACTGGAGCAAGCCACGGAGTCGGACCGTATGAAGACAGCATTTATCGAACATGTCAGCCATGAGATACGCACACCACTCAATATCATTACAGGATATGTGCAACTCATCGGCAATCCAGAATACGAAATATCGCCCGAAGAACATACGGAGATGGTGAACAGCATCAATGAGAATAGCAACATGATCACCACCATATTCAACGAATTGCTCGATATTGCACAATACAGCAGCAATAAAAAGTTTGTTTGTGAGGATATGGTAAACGTTGGAAGTTTCTTAAAAACCATCATCGGAGATGCTGAAGAAAAGAACAAGGGACGACTGCAACTGATTGCCGAGAACACCGAGCCAGACGACTTCACCATCAAGACCAATAAGATTGCACTGTGTCGTGTGCTCTCACAACTGATGGACAATGCCATCAAATTTACGAAGAGTGGATCGGTAACACTCGGTTTCCATGCCGACAAAGCGTCGAAGACCTTACAGTTTACCGTTACCGATACAGGTATCGGCATACCGTTGGCTCATCAAGAAAAGGTGTTCGACAGATTCTACAAAGTAGATCTGTTCAAACAGGGATTCGGTCTCGGACTCCCCATTTGCCGCAAAGTCAGCGAACTGCTTGGTGGTTCAATTGTGGTTGACAAAGACTACGTTGGCGGTGCACGCTTCATCCTTACACTGCCCATGCTGTAAGGATGAAACGCCACGGCTATGTTTTCAAACAAAGACTTTTCTGATTTTCAGATACGGAATCGTTTATTTCCCAGAAACGATTCTACGGATTTCGTTCAGTTTGTTGAGTGCCTCAACGGGGGTAAGGTTGTTGATGTCCAACCCTAATATCTCATCGCGAATCTGACAAAGCACAGGGTCGTCGAGTTGGAAAAACGACAACTGCATGCCTTCCCTGCTATCGGCAATAGCCGCAGTAGGCTTACCTGCCGTGCCCACTTGCGCATTGTCTGCCTCCAGTTGTTGAAGAATCACGTTGGCACGCTTCACAATGGACTTCGGCATACCGGCTATTTCTGCCACATGGATACCGAATGAATGTTCCGAACCGCCCTTCATCAGTTTGCGCAGGAATATCACTTTGCCATCCTTCTCCTTCACACTCACATTATAGTTGCAGATGCGTTTGAAGTTTTTCTCCATCTCGTTCAACTCATGATAATGGGTGGCAAAGAGCGTGCGAGCCTGTGCGCGCTGGTTTTCATGCAGATATTCCACAATAGCCCATGCTATTGAGATACCGTCGTAAGTACTCGTTCCACGTCCCAGCTCGTCAAAGAGCACCAGTGACCGTGGTGTAACATTATTCAATATATTAGACGCCTCGGTCATTTCCACCATAAAGGTAGATTCGCCGAGCGACAGATTATCGCTGGCACCGACACGGGTGAATATCTTATCCACCAATCCTATATGTGCACTGTCTGCCGGTACAAAGCTTCCCATCTGTGCCATGAGCACGATAAGGGCGGTCTGGCGGAGCAAAGCCGACTTACCTGCCATATTTGGACCGGTGATAATCATAATCTGTTGACGTTCGCGATCCAAGTGAATATCGTTGGGCACGAAATGTTCGCCTATCGGGAGTTGCTGTTCTATCACGGGGTGACGACCCTGACGGATGTCGATCACATCGGTTTCGTCGATGACCGGTCGCACATAATGGTTTTCCTCAGCCACCTTGGCTGCCGACAACAGGCAGTCGAGATAGGCCACCACCTGTGCATTGGTCTGCAGTTGTGGGATGATATCCTGCAAGGCTGTGACCAGTTCGGCAAAGAGCCGTTGTTCAAGTGAAAGGATTTTATCCTCCGCACCGAGTATCTTCTCTTCGTATTCCTTCAGTTCCTGGGTGATGTAACGTTCGGCTTGCGCCAGCGTTTGCTTGCGAATCCAGTCGGCAGGCACCTTGTCTTTATAGGTGTTGCGCACCTCCAGATAATAGCCAAACACATTGTTATAGCCGATTTTCAACGAAGCAATTCCCGTCAATTCTGTTTCGCGCTCCTGTATCTTCATCAGGTAGTCCTTACCCGAATAAGCAATATTGCGCAAGTCATCGAGTTCAGTATTGACGCCAGAGCTTATCACCCCACCGCGTTGCACCAGTTGTGGCGGATCGTTGTTCACTTCGCGTTCTATTCTATCGCGCAGTTCTTCACACAACTGCAGTTGGCGCCCTACCCGCACAATAGCGTCATTGTCGGCAGACAGACAGGCCTGTTTGATGGGAGATATGGCTTGCAAAGCAGTTTTCAACTGCACCACTTCGCGAGGTGAAACCTTTCCTGTAGCCACTTTGGAGGCAATGCGCTCCAAGTCGCCGATGCGCTGCAACTGATCATCCACACACTGTCTGAACTCCGGTTGACGGAAGAAATAATCCACCACATCAAGTCGTTCGTTGATGCGCTTAGGATCTTTCAACGGAAAGACGACCCATCTACGCAACTGGCGACCGCCCATCGGCGATACGGTGCGGTCTATCACCGACAGCAATGACTTACCGTCTTCCTGCATCGTGCCCAACAGTTCGAGCGACCGTACGGTAAACTTATCCAAGCGCACATAGCGGTCTTCCTCAATACGGTTCAGCGATGTGACATGTGAGATATGGTTATGGAGGGTCTGTTCCAGATACTGAAGGATGGCACCGGCAGCCACCATGCCGCTTTTCAAATGGTCAACACCGAAGCCTTTCATCGACTTCACATGGAAATGGCGCAGCAGTTTCTGTTGTGCAGCCTGTTCGGTAAACACCCAGTCTTCCATTTCAAAGGTACAAAGCCGCACACCGAAGTTGCGTTCAAATTCAGCTTTGCGGTTGTGGTTATAGAGCACCTCCTTCGGTTGGAAGTTGGACATGAGTTTCTCCACATAGTCGGCAGTGCCTTCACCGGTAAGGAATTCGCCCGTTGAGATATCGAGGAAAGCCACACCGCATAGTCCTTTACCGAAATGTACAGCAGCCAGGAAGTTGTTTTCCTTATAGTTCAGCACATTATCCTGCATGGCAACACCCGGTGTCACCAGTTCGGTAATGCCACGCTTCACCAGTTTTTTGGTCAACTTCGGGTCTTCCAACTGGTCGCAGATAGCCACACGCATACCTGCACGAATGAGTTTCGGCAGATAAGTATCGAGTGCATGATGCGGGAAGCCCGCCATGGCATCGCCTTTGGCGCCTGCACCGTTGTTTCGGTGAGTCAAAGTGATGCCCAACACCTGCGAGGCAGTGATGGCATCGTCGCAATAGGTCTCATAAAAGTCACCGCAACGAAACAGCAAGAGTGCCTCAGGGTGCTTTGCCTTGAGGTCGAAAAACTGTTTCATCATCGGTGTGAGTTCCTTTTCTTTCTTTGCCATCGTCGTCAGTCTTTTATTGTGTTTATCCTTGTTCTTTAGTGCGGAATGCCAATGCATACATACGCATCTGTTTCACCATAGCCAGCAAACCGTTGCTGCGAGTGGGTGACAGATGCTCTTTCAGTCCTATCTGCTCTATGAAATACAGGTCTGCATCGAGTATTTCCTGCGGTGTATGTCCGCTGAGCACACGGATGAGCAATGCCACAATACCTTTCACGATAAGTGCATCGCTCTCTGCCGTAAAGGTAATGATGCCGTCGGCATAGTCAGCCTGTAGCCACACACGGCTTTGACAACCGTCTATCAGGTTGCTTTCCACCTTATAGCGCTCATCGAGGGGTGCTTGTTCGTTGCCCAAGTCGATCAGCAGTTGATATTTGTCCATCCAGTCGTCGAAACCGGAAAACTCATCGATAATCTCGTCTTGAATTTCGTTGATGGTCATAAATATATATTATAGGTGTGTTTAATCTTCGTTGTTTTTGATAATCTTAAAGAGTTTATCGCTGGGGCGCACCTTCTCTGGAACTTTGAACGATACGCGAGTGCCTTTCTGTGCGGTTGTCACGGCATGGGTATCGTCATGGATTTCCTCTACCGTCACATAGAGTGCGCCAGTGGTAGGACCGGTGATGAGCATCTTGTCGCCTACTGAGAACTCGCAAGCCTCGCATGAGAACTCGGCAACACCAAGTTTCGAGAAGTATTTCATGCCCTTGCCCACATACACTTTGCGCTCTGTGGCACACGATCCGTAATGGCTGTTCCACTCTCCAAGGCGCTGTCCTTGATAGTATCCGTCCCAGAAACCGCGGTTGAAAACGGTAGCAAGGCGTTCGTCCCAGTCATCCTTCTTCTCCTCGGTAAATGTTCCGTCGAGGACACTCTGAATGGCTTCCTTATAACATTCCACTACAGTTTTGACATATTCGGGACCGCGGGCACGACCTTCAATCTTAAACACACGGACGCCACTCTTCATCATTCTGTCGATGAAGCGCACGGTCTTCAGGTCTTTCGGACTCATGATATACTTATTATCTATCTCCAGTTCGATGCCTGTCTCCCGATCGGTCACCAGGTAAGAGCGGCGGCAGATCTGCATACACTCACCGCGATTGGCAGAGCGTCCGGTATTGTCAAGACTCATATAGCACTTGCCGCTGATTGCCATGCACAAGGCGCCATGACAGAACATCTCGATACGGATCTGTTGTCCGCTCGGTCCGCAGATGTGCTGTTCTTCTATCTGCTGATAGATTTCAGCCACCTGGTCGAGGTTCAACTCGCGTGCCAATACCACTACATCGGCAAACTGGGCATAGAATTTCAATGCCTCGATATTCGAAATGTTCAGTTGGGTAGAGAGATGTACCTCTTGCCCGATACGGTTGCAATAGGTCATCACCGCCACATCCGATGCGATCACTGCAGAAATGCCAGCCTCTTTGGCAGCATCCACAATCTCGTGCATGAGCGGAATATCCTCACCATAGATGATGGTATTGACCGTGAGATAGGTCTTTACCCCTTGTGCATTGCATGTTGCAGCGATTTCCCGCAGGTCGTCGATAGTAAATGCCGATGCGCTGTGAGCACGCATATTGAGTTTCTCGATGCCGAAATACACCGAGTCTGCTCCGGCTTTTAGTGCCGCAGCCAGCGAGTCATGACCACCCACAGGAGCCATGATTTCATAGTCAGCTATCTGGTTCATGGGTGCAAAATTACAATAAAATAGGTGGATAACAAAATGAAAAGTCATTTTTATCCTCAATCGGTCATCAGATTTCAATTCTGACGGAACACACTTACGAAAGAAACGGAAATATCATACCGTCCTGCTATTTCAGCAGAAGAGTAGTTGGATAGGACTGACAAGGTACTTACCTACCACTTCTTGCTGTGTAACAATATTATGTGGGAAGAATATTGTGGATTTGCATAATTTTGCTTAACTTTGTGACCACAATCAGACTGTGCCGGATGATGACCGGCATGGCAACGTACTTTTCAGTACATCAATAACGCTACAAAGAACTATAAATATGTTAGTCAATACCTTTTGTGCCGCCGTCAACGGACTTGAAGTGACCACGGTAAAAGTAGAAGTGAGCATGACTCGCGGAGTGCAATTCCACCTGACGGGACTTGCCGATACTGCTGTGCGTGAGAGCTATGACAGAATCAGGGCGGCACTACAGAACAACGGACTGAAGATGCCGATGATGGACATCACCGCCAATCTATCGCCTGCCGATATCAAAAAGGAGGGTAGCGGCTATGACTTGCCATTGGCTATCGGTATTCTGGCGGCAAGCGGAAAGGTTGACGGGAGTCGGCTGAATGATTACATGATGGTGGGTGAGTTGGGACTTGACGGCAGGTTGCAACCCATACGCGGTGCACTTCCCATAGCCATTCGGGCACGCGCCGAACATTTCAAAGGTCTTATCGTGCCGAAACAGAACATCCGCGAAGCGGCTGTGGTCAACCAAATAGAGGTGTATGGCATGGAAACCCTCATCGATGTCGCCAATTTCTTCAATGGTTCATCGGAGATAGCCCCTACGGTTATCGATACGCGCAAAGAGTTTTATGAACAGCAATCACAG
>NZ_NPIZ01000086.1:0-1355 GCF_002251185.1 Prevotella sp. P5-126 | reverse complement strand
AAATGCAGCATTTCCTATACAAGTAAGTCCGTTTGGCAATATTATAGATTCTATTTTTGAAATATAGAACGCATTGTCACCTATTATTTTTGTTCCGTGATAAACCGTGTAACACTTTAATCCCATTGGCGCTTGAAGTAAACATGTTTTATCTTTCGTATATTTTACTCCCAATTCATCTACCCAGTAAGCTTCCTGTTTGTTATTCGTACCCATATACGCGTAATATTAAAAATTCCATCAATTATTAAATTCCCCTCTCTGACCAGTCGCTTCTGTCAAGATTGCGGTAGCCCACGGCTTCTGCAATATGGGGAAGTTGTACCTGCTCACTGCCATCAAGGTCGGCAATGGTGCGTGCTACCTTGAGAATCCTGCTATAGGCACGTGCAGAGAGTTTCAATCGCTCCATGGCCATGCGCAACATGTCCATGGATGAGGCATCAGGTTCGGCAAACTGATGCAGCATGCGCTCCGTCATTTGGGCATTGCAGTGGATGCCCTTGTAATCCATAAACCGTTCCTCCTGCATTTTGCGAGCGGCAATGACTCTGGCGCGAATCGTTTCGCTCGATTCACCGGGAGCCATCTGCGAGAGTTGTGCGAAAGGCACGGCTTGTATCTCGCAATGGATGTCGATACGGTCGAGCAACGGACCACTGATCTTGTTCATATACCGTTGTATCTGTCCGGGCGTGCAGGCACAACTGTGAGTGGGGTCGCCATAATAGCCGCAAGGACATGGATTCATGGAGGCTACAAACATAAACGAACAGGGATACTGCACGCTGTATTTCGCACGACTGATGGTGATACAGCGGTCCTCCAAAGGCTGGCGCATCACTTCCAGCACCGACCGGTTGAACTCAGGCAACTCGTCGCAGAACAGCACACCATTGTGTGCCAAACTGATTTCACCGGGTTGCGGATTCTGTCCGCCACCAACCAATGCCACCTGCGAGATGGTGTGGTGTGGCGCTCTGAATGGTCGTTGCGAGATGAGACTGGTGTCGCGCGATAGTTTACCTGCCACACTATGAATCTGTGTGGTCTCCAAACTTTCGCTGAGTGATAATGGAGGCAGAATACTTGGCAGACGTTTCGCCATCATCGATTTACCACTTCCCGGAGGACCTATCATGATGAGATTATGTCCACCGGCAGCCGCCACTTCCAGTGCGCGCTTCACACTTTCCTGTCCGCGCACATCAGCGAAGTCGAGTTCAAACTGTGATTGCTGTTCATAAAACTCTTTGCGCGTATCGATAACCGTAGGGGCTATCTCCGATGAACCATTGAAGAAATTGGCGACATCGATGAGGGTTTCCATGCCATACACCTCTATTTGGTTGACC
>NZ_NPIZ01000085.1:0-38824 GCF_002251185.1 Prevotella sp. P5-126 | reverse complement strand
CAGCAGAGTCTTTCAACGCCAAAGTCAAGTCCTTCAGGGCAGCACTAAGGGGAATTAGGGATGAGAAATTCTTTCTCTACAGACTTTCCATGATATACGCTTACCCCCACTAATTATCTACTGAGCCCCCGTTGTGGCTTGAACACTTCAATATAAGAAAAGCAAAACGGACCTCCTTGCATGGAAGTCCGTTCATCATTTGAGCCTCTTGTCGGATTCGAACCAACGACCCCGAGATTACAAATCACGTGCTCTGGCCAACTGAGCTAAAGAGGCGGGTGGGCAAGCTGTCTGTATCGCGCCGCTACAACCAAGTACCTTTGCTACGTTCCCGTCCTGGAGGATTCCGAGGGAGCTGGCCGTACAGGACTTGCCCATTTTTATTGTTTGATTTTTACCCTAATGGGCGAAATCGGGTGCAAAGGTACTAAAAAGTTTCCAAATAACAGGCATTAGTCGTGATGTTTTTTCGTTTTTAACACTTTTCTATGCGTTTTTCTAAGTTTCTCCCCCCACTTATCTTCAACTTACGACTCTACAGTTGCCCGTATAGCAGAAATAAACAGAGACCGGTTGCCCCTCCTGTATTTCGCATGATTCACCACGACCACAAACCTACAGTCTTAGACTAACGGCACCTAACCTAAAGGTTTTCTTCCTCCTTGAAAGGCAGAGTTCAAGAGAACTTGACGCTGCTCTTTCTTCGTTCGTCAGTTCGGAAATAAAAGAAAAACGGGCTTTTTCTTTGTATTTCGCTCGGTTTGCACTACTTTGGGCTTGACAGCCCCAAGGTAGGCGGCACCTCGGAAATAAAAGAAAAACGAGGTTTTTCTTTGTATTTCGCTCGGTTTGCACTACCTTTGCAAACGATATTCGAATATTGATGACACCACAGGAATACGTACAACTGAAAGCGTTTGCTCGCCAAGATGGCGCATTGCTTTCGCTCGTTATGATTGGGGCGTTCGCTTGCTATATAATAGGAATGACGCAACCGCTCCTCTCGTTTGTCGCTTTGATGACCATTGCGGCTACACCTTTTTTCGTAGCCAGCCGTCTGCGCCACTATCGCGACTACGGCCGTCAAGGAAGGCTATCGTTTGGACTGGGCTACGCCTATAGCATCCTCACCTTTTTCTATGGCGGTTTGCTACTGACGGCTGCTACTTTCATATACTTTGCCTATCTTGACAATGGCTATCTGATAAGCCAGTTTACAGACATTCTGCAATCTCCTGAAAGCCAACAAGCCATGAAGCTCTACGGCGTTGACCAAGAAATGAACGACAGTTTGCGCATATTGAGCGAACTGCGACCTATCGACTATGCCCTCAACGTGCTGTCGTCGGTCATTCTTTCAGGCTTCTTCTGGGGACTGCCCATTGCTCTGTTTATGCGCAAAAAACAATAGAATACTATATACATACCAACATAAAAGAATAGGAAAAATGGATATTTCCGTAGTTATACCCTTATATAATGAAGACGAGTCGCTACCTGAACTCCACGCATGGATAGACCGCGTGATGGTGGCCAACAATTTCAGTTACGAGATTATCTTCGTCAACGACGGTTCTACAGACCGCAGTTGGGACGTAATCCGCGAACTGGCTTCTAAATCACAACACGTGAAAGGCATCAAATTCCGCCGCAACTACGGTAAGAGTCCCGCACTCTATTGCGGTTTCAAGGCTGCCCAAGGCGATGTTGTCATTACGATGGATGCTGACTTGCAAGACTCGCCCGACGAGATTCCAGGACTCTACCATATGATAATGGACGAGCACTATGACCTGGTGAGCGGTTACAAACAGAAGCGCCACGACCCACTTTCAAAAACTATCCCCACCAAACTCTTCAATGCCACGGCACGCAAGGTGAGCGGCATTAAGAACCTTCACGATTTCAACTGCGGGCTGAAAGCCTACCGCCGTGATGTGGTAAAGAACATAGAGGTGTTCGGCGAGATGCACCGTTTCATTCCCTATCTGGCAAAAAATGCCGGTTTCGACAAGATAGGTGAGAAAGTAGTACACCACCAGAAACGCCAGTACGGCAAATCGAAGTTTATGGGATGGAATCGTTTCGTCAACGGTTACCTTGACTTGATGACCCTTTGGTTTCTTGGAACATTCGGCAAAAAGCCGATGCACGTATTCGGTTTCTTGGGCACACTCGTCTTCATGATAGGATTCATATCAGCCTTCATTATCGGAGCCGAGAAACTCTGGGCACTCTATTGCCACATTCCCATGCGATTGGTTACCGACTCACCATTCTTCTACATCGCTCTGACGATGATGATGATTGGTACACAACTGTTCTTGGCTGGATTTTTGGGCGACCTCATCAGCCGTAACAGTGCTGGAAGAAACGACTATCAGATAGAAGAAGAAATAAAAATTGAGCAAGCGTAAAACCATGCAACAGAAGCAACACAATATTCTGAAATACTGTAAGCAAGGCAGCCTCTACTGGCTACCCTGTCTGCTGGTCGCTACTCTACTGGCTATCGCAGGTTGCTCGTCTATCGACTGTCCGGTACAGAACCGTGTATATACGGTCTATAGTCTGAAGAAAGCCAACGGAACAGCCGACACTCTGAAGGTAGATACCCTATCCATCTGCAGCCGACGCGCCGACGGACGCGACACAATACTACAGAACCGCATCACCGGAGTAACTACGTTCGACCTCGACATCAGTTACATCAACCCCGTCGATACACTCCACATGACACTCCTCGACACGATGGGCAATACCTATCGCGACACGATCTGGGTGGAAAAGAGCAACCAACCACATTTCGAATCGGTAGATTGCCAGATTTCCTACTTTCATACTATCCTGTCGGTGAAGTCAACACACCACATCATCGACTCGTTATCCATCAACAATTCCCAAGTCAACTATGACGCATCGAAAGAACATTTCCACTTATATCTCAAGGATCGCTATTAGTCTTCTGCTGATTGTGGCAGCCACCGGCAACGGTAGGGCTCAACAGAAAAACATCATCATACCGGAAGACTCGATACCGATGTTCAGGGGATTTGCCGTTTCCTTCGACCTCGTTGGCCCTGCCATGTTGGCACTCAGCGACCATGGCGAATACGAAGGAGCATTCCGACTGAATCTCCACGACCAATGGTTTCCAATCGTAGAGGTGGGTTACGGTAAAGCCAACCACGAGAACGATGAGGTGACGGGCATTACCTACAAGACCGGAGCACCCTACTTCCGCATCGGTATGGACTGGAATCTGCTGAAGAAGAAACATGGCCCCAATCGTCTGTATGGCGGTTTCCGCTATGCTTTCACCTCTTATAAAGTAGATATTATGCGAGGCGAAATGGACGACCCCGTATGGCAAGGAAGTAATATCGTTGACATCCAAGATATGCAATGTTCGCAACATTGGCTGGAAGCAGTATTCGGCATTGATGCTAAAATCAGCGGTCCCATCCATCTGGGATGGAATGTGCGATACAAACGACGCATAGCCCACAACGACGGAACAGCAGGACAAACCTGGTATATTCCTGGTTTCGGTACCTATGGCGACACTCGTATTGCCGCTAATTTCAACGTGATTATCGACATTTAAAACAATACAAACTATCCCTGAAACCATGTCTGCAAAAAACAAGAAACGCCTGATTTGGCAAATACCATTCCTCGCCGTACTCATCATCGGCACCGTGCTGATTATTCGGCAACAGCAAAACGTGCCCTACCTCACCAACAAAGGTTTTATATTCGGCACTACTTACAGCATCACCTACCAGTCGGATCAAGACTACGAAAAGGAAATACTTGCAGAACTCAACAAAGTTGACGCAGCCCTGTCGATGTTCAACAAAAGCTCCATCATTTCCAATGTCAACAACAACAAGGACATGAAGGTCAACAACATGTTTCTTGAAGTATTCAATCTGGCACAAACCATATCAGAAAACACCGAAGGAGCATTCGACATCACCGTAGCGCCACTGGTCAACGCATGGGGGTTCGGCTTCAAAAATGGAAACATGCCCACCCGCCATCAAGTAGATTCCATCCTGCAGTTCATAGGCTACAGAAAGGTTTCTATCGACCACATGAAAGTGAAAAAAGCCGACCCTCGACTGATGCTCGACTGCTCTGCCATTGCCAAAGGCTACGGAGTGGATGCCGTGGCAAGACTGTTGAAGAAAAAAGGCGTGAACAACTTCACAGTAGAGATAGGTGGCGAGATTGCCACACGTGGTGTCAGCGCACGAAGAGCACCATGGCGCATCGGGGTGGTAAAACCAACGGAAGACTCTTTGCTCTACAACAACGAATACCAAACAATCCTCAACTTGAGCGATATTGCCATGGCCACCAGCGGCAACTACCGCAACTTCTATTACAAAGGCGGCAGAAAATATGCACACACCATCGACCCAAAGACGGGATATCCCGTACAGCATAGTCTGTTGTCGGCTACCGTCCTTGCCAACACCTGTGCTGAAGCGGATGCCTATGCCACAGCATTTATGGTGATGGGGATGGAAGGGGCTAAGCAGATACTGGAAAAGGAAAAACAGCTGAAGGCCTACTTCATCTATACAGACGAAAAGGGAAAAATTGCTGTATGGTACTCACCTGAGATGAAAAACAAAATAGAGCAACTACCCTAAGCAACATGCCCGCCATACACCTCTACGATAAGCTGTTACAATTTCCCCTGTTCCAAGGCATGAGCCATTCGGAACTCATGGAGGTTGTGGCACACACACGTATCGGATTCCATAAATATCCCGCAGAGAAAACACTATGGACTGCTGGAAGCCGATGCGAACAATTGGTGTTTCTCATCAACGGGCAATTGCAGTCAGAACACTTTTCCGGTCCACGACCCTGTCGGGTTGTCGAACAACTATCTGCACCCTATGTGCTTGAACCCGAACGACTCTATGGTGTGGAACAACACTACCAACACACCTACTCCACGCTGACCGACACCAATATCCTTACCATCGACAAAGCAGAAGTGCGTCTGCTGATGGAAACACAACTGGTGTTCCGCCTCAACTATGTCAATCTGCTTGCCACCACCTGCCAGCGGTACGACAACCGAACACGTCAATCGGCACCAAAAGATCTTCGCGAACGACTCATTCGCTATTTCTTCTCACAATGTCAATACCCCGCAGGCCCCAAAACGTTCCATATCCTCATGCGACAGTTGGCAGAAATGATTGACGCCAGAGTGCGCGACATCTCACAAACGCTCAACCAAATGCAAACGGAAAACCTACTCTCCCTTCATCGCGGCCGCATCGTCATTCCCTTGATAGAAAGACTTCTGATGTGGAACACGACCGCTACAGAAGGGAATGACCTTTGAAACAAAAATACATCATCATAACGACAGTTTACAACAGAAGGTTGGTAAGAAGCCTAACGGCATCATGATAACATAAAAACGTTTTATCAAGGAAATGTCTCCCAACAAGCTCCCATAATCAAGCAAAATATTGGGACTCACATGGGACTCACATGGGACTCACATGGGAAATACTATATAGGCAGAAAGCTGATTATAAACAGAAAGCATCCCGAATACATCCCGAACACATCCCGAAGGAAAAATACTGTATTTGATATTGGAAAAACGCCAATAGATTTCTACATGGATAAGTCTTGTGAAGGGCATTTTGAAGCGTATGATACTCCCGCTTATCAACCACAAAAAATTGTCAAGACAGCCAGACACGATAATTTGTAGTATATTTTAATTTCAATTAACGCGTTTTCTTTCGTTGTATGCTACATATTTCGTATCTTTGCACCTTGATAAATTAACGTTAGTATGAGTGAACATCAGAATCCATTTTTAGTACCCTACAATACTCCACACGATACTGTGCCCTTCGATAAAATCAGACTTGAAGACTACGAAGAGGCATTCATGGAAGGAATACGCCGTGACAACGAGCAGATTGACAAAATCATCAATAATCCAGAGAAGCCCACTTTCGACAACACCATCGTCACCAGCGATGAAGACAAAGAGGGCTACTACGACCTGTTGGGACGTGTCTCTGCTGTATTTTTCAATCTGATGTCGGCTGAAACCAACGACGAGATGGATGCGTTGGCACAAAAGTTGCAACCTATTCTGACACAACACTCCAACGACGTGCGACTCAACCCACGCCTCTTTGAGCGCATCCGTCAAGTGCATCTGCACCACAGACGTCTCACCGATGAGGAGCAGCGTTTGCTTGACGACTGTTATGACGGGTTTGTACGGAGTGGTGCACTACTCGACGAACAAGGCAAGGAACGTCTGCGCAAACTCACAGAAGAGGCTTCTATGCTCTCTTTGCAGTTTTCACAAAACCTGCTGAAAGAGAATAAAGCCTTCACACTCCATATCACCGATGAGCAACAGCTCGACGGACTACCCGATACCGCACGGGAGGCTGCCGCACAAACGGCCAAGGAAATGGGAAAAGAGGGATGGGTATTTACCCTCGACTTTCCATCCTACTCACCGTTCATGACCTATTCCACACAACGCGACCTGCGCAAACAGATGTATATGGAGCGTAATACCGTGTGCACCCACAACAACAGCGAAAACAATATAGACATTTGCAAACGCCTTGTTAACCTGCGTCGCGAAATAGCCCAACTGCTGGGATTCAAAACCTATGCAGACTATGTATTGAAACATCGCATGGCATCCAACGTGAGAAACGTATATCGACTGCTTGACGACTTGATTGACGCTTACCGCCCAACAGCCATCAAAGAGCGCGACGAACTCATCAAAATGGCACATAAGGATGTAGAAAAAATGATGCCATGGGATTCTGGATTCTATTCACATAAGTTGCAAATGAAGCGCTACAACCTCGACGCCGAGATGTTGCGCCCCTATTTTGAACTCTCAAAGGTGATAGAAGGTGTATTCGGACTCGCCAATAAACTCTACGGCATCACTTTCCGCGAAAACAAAGACATTCCCGTCTATCATCCAGACGTAAAAGCCTACGAGGTGTTTGATAACGACGGAAGCTATCTCGCCGTATTCTATGCAGATTTCCATCCCCGCAAAGGCAAGCAGGGTGGCGCATGGATGACCGAATACCAAGGACAATGGATCACACGAAAGGGCGAGAACGTACGTCCACATGTCAGTGTGGTGATGAACCTCACCAAGCCCACAGATGATAAACCAGCCTTGCTCACCCTGGGCGAGGTAGAAACCTTCCTCCACGAATTTGGGCACTCGCTCCACGGCATGTTTGCCAACACTCGCTTCGAAAGCCTGTCTGGTACCAATGTGTGGTGGGACTTTGTAGAACTGCCTTCACAGTTCATGGAGAATTATGCAGTAGAGAAAGACTTCCTCAGCACCTTCGCATTCCACTACAAGACCGGCGAACCAATGCCCGACGAACTCATCCGACGCATCAAGAAAAGCCGGAACTTCATGGCAGCATCGGGATGTCTGCGACAAGTATCGTTCGGATTGCTCGACATGGCATACTACACACAGCGCAAGCCCTTTGACGACGATATTCTGTCGTTCGAGAAAAAAGCATGGAAGAAAGCCATTATCGGCACCCAACTGCCAGACACCTGCATGACAGTACAGTTCTCACACATCATGGCAGGAGGTTACGCCGCCGGATACTATAGTTATAAATGGGCAGAAGTACTCGATGCAGACGCCTTCGCCGTATTCAAAAAGCATGGCATTTTCGATAAGCAGACCGCACAAAGCTTCCGAGATAATATTCTGTCAAAAGGTGGAACAGAACACCCCATGACACTCTATAAACGCTTCCGTAAGGGAGAACCCACCATCGACGCATTACTGAAAAGAAATGGAATCAAACGAGAAACAAAGAAAGCTTGACCTCCGCTATCTGAGGATGGCAGGCATCTGGGCCGAGAACTCCTACTGCCAACGCAGGCAGGTAGGCGCACTCGTGGTGAAAGAAGGTATGATCATCAGCGACGGCTATAATGGAACGCCAAGCGGATTTGAGAATGTCTGTGAAGATGACAACAACGTCACCAAGCCTTATGTGCTCCATGCCGAAGCCAATGCCATTACCAAACTGGCACGGTCGTCAAACAATTCCGACGGTGCCACCATCTATATCACAGCCTCACCATGTATCGAGTGTGCTAAACTCATCATCCAGGCAGGCATACGCCGCGTGGTCTATGGTGAAAAATACCGCCTTACAGACGGTATAGACCTATTGGAACGCGCCGGAATAGAAACAACATACCTCAATCCCAACGAATAAGATGAAAGAGAAAAAGACTAACCGATTCCTACCGCTTCTCATGGCGCTCAGCGTCATTGTCGGTATTCTCATAGGCACATTCTATGCCAACCACTTCTCAGGCAACCGTCTGAGCATCATCAACTCCAGCAGCAACAAGCTCAACAACCTGTTGCGAATCATCGACGCACAATATGTAGATTCCGTTGACGTCAACGATTTGGTGGAGAAAGCCTTGCCTCAGATTCTGGCAGAACTCGACCCCCACTCCATCTATATCTCAGCAAAAGACATGCAGATAACCAACGATGACCTAAAAGGCTCATTCTCGGGTATCGGTGTAGAGTTCACCATCCGACAGGACACCCTGCATGTTCAACAAGTCATTGGCAACGGACCGGCAGAAAGAGCTGGCGTCATTGCAGGCGACAAGATTGTGATGGTAGATGGCAAACCCTTCACAGGGAAAACCCTGACCAACGAAGAAGCCATGCACAGACTGAAAGGCCCAAAAGATACGAAAGTAAAACTCGGTATCCTGCGCTATGGCGAAAAGAAGATACGCAACATCGTTGTCACACGAGGAGAGATTCCTACCAAGAGCGTGACTGCCACCTATATGCTCAACGATAAGACAGGCTACATACGTATCAAGAACTTCGGCGAGAACACCTATGCAGAACTGCTCATCGCACTGGCACAGCTCTCCCAACAGGGATTTGAGAACCTGACCATTGACCTGCGTGGAAATACTGGCGGCTATCTGGAATCTGCCGTACAGATTGCCAACGAATTTATGCCCAAGGGCCGACTCATCACCTATATGGAAGGACGCAAATCACCACGCAAGGAGTTCAGAAGCGATGGCCGCGGTAGTTATCAGAACATTCCACTCGTAATACTCATCGACGAAGGATCGGCCTCTGCCAGCGAGATTCTTGCCGGTGCCATACAAGATAATGACCGTGGTACAATCATAGGCAGACGCTCATTCGGTAAGGGACTGGTACAACAACCTATCCCATTCTCAGACGGTTCCATGGTCCGACTTACCATTGCTCGCTATTACACCCCGTCAGGTCGTTGCATCCAGAAGCCATACGTGGCAGGCGACAATAGCGACTACGAAGATGACATGCTGGCAAGATACAAACACGGTGAGTTCTTCTCACAAGACAGCATCAAACATTCAGGACGTGCCTATACTACACGCATCGGTCGAGTGGTTTACGGTGGTGGTGGAATCACGCCCGACATCTTTATTGCAGAAGATACTACCGCATACACCTCTTATTATAAGGCAGCATCCATGACAGGACTCATCCTGCAGTTTGCCTATAACTACACAGACAACAACCGCCAAAAGCTCAACGAGTTTACCACATCAGAAGAATTGGCAAAATATCTCGTCAAGCAGAATACCGTAGAACAGTTTGCTGCCTTTGCCGACAAGAGCGGACTGAAACGTCGCAACCTGATGATTAAACGCTCTCACAAACTTCTGGAACGCTATATCAATAGCCGCATCATCTATAACATGATGAACGAAGAAGCATGGCTGAAATATCTCAATGCAGACGACCCTGCCATCATCGAGACGCTACGGGTGTTCCATGCCAACAAGGCTTTCCCCAAAGCTCCCGCAAAGGCTGCCAAGAAGAAGACAGCAGTACTGCTGGGTAGAGGATATGGCTTAGCACGAGGAAAACGTCTATTGGCATAGTACTTATGATGACCAAACAAGACATACGGAAAATGCTTCGTCGCGGTGGACAACAAGGTTCACCCGACGAAGCATTTGCTTTACAGCAAGCATTAGACGGTAATAAACTTCTCCGCAATGCACAAATTGTAATGGCCTATTGTGCGCTCCCCGACGAAGTGCCCTTAGAACCACTCTTCCAGAAATGGATTGACGAAGGAAAAAGTATCCTATTGCCTCGTGTAGTCAGCGGCACTACAATGCAGATACACCACTACACAGCCCCCAATCAACTGGAAATCGGGGTTTTCGGCATTATGGAACCAACTGGTGAAATTTTCACGGACTATGCTAAAATTGACGTCGTAATAGTACCAGGAATGGCATTCGACAAACAAGGGCATCGGTTAGGACGCGGTAAAGGCTACTACGACCGATTCCTTTCACTTTGTCCACAAACTTATAAAATAGGAATCTGCTATCCACATCGACTTCTTGACCAAGTGCCAGTGGATGCCCACGACATCCTGATGGATGCAATTATGACAATATAGTCAACTAAAACGAATATCAATTATCACACGCTCGCCTACTGCATCATTCAATCGTTGCACCAACACCTGCCGTTGCATCGACAAATCTGCACGCAAGGCAGGATTTGACAAACGAACAAACAACGTCTGGTTGTATATATATGTTTCGGTAGTATAACGTGCAATAACAGGTCCTGCCACCGTAGGCCAAGCCTCTACCAAGCGTTTCTGAAGGATGGGAGTCTCTAATCCTTGTTTGTGCAACACCTTCAGCAATACATCATGCAAAGTTTCTGTCTGTCTTCTAAACATGGGCTGTCAATAGTTTGATATTACCATTATCCACTTCAAACATACGGTAGTCACTTGCTGTTGATCCAACGATGGCATCCAAATGTGTGCGGTTTGTATCTGTTACAAATATCTGACCGAAAGCATCCCCTGACACCAATCGCACAATCTGTTCCACACGTCCTGCATCTAATTTATCAAAGATATCATCAAGCAAAAGTAAGGGTGTTGTATGAGATGCTGTACGCTTGAGCAGTTCAAACTGAGCCAGCTTTAGGGCAATGACATACGTTTTGTGTTGCCCTTGCGACCCCTCACGTTTCATGGGTCTGCCTCCAAGCGTAAAGATCAAATCATCACGATGCACACCATGCAAAGAATAGCCCACGGCAAGATCTTTTGCACGATCACGAGAGATGACATCCAACAAGGGACCACGCTGTCCATGTGAGAGATATTCCAATCCAACATTTTCACAACCTGAGGAAATCTGTGTATAAAACTGTTGAAACAGCGGTTGTATCTCTGTCACAAAAGCCGACCTTCGGCGATAAATCTCTTCTCCTGCTTCAGCCATCTGTTCCTCCCAGATGTGCAATAACGTCGGATCCGGCCCTGGATTTTCCTGTTTCAACAATATGTTGCGTTGCTGTAATGCATTATTGTAGTTTGTCAATAGTGTCATATACTGCCGGTCATACTGCGAAATAACAAGATCCATCAACTTACGTCGTTCCTCCCCTCCTCCATCAATCAACAAGGTATCGGAAGGCGAAACGACAACAATGGGAATCAATCCAATATGTTCAGAGAGTCTCTTATATTCCTTTTTATTGCGTTTGAAATGTTTCTTCACACCACGTTTCAAACCGCAGTAAATATGTTCTTCGTTTTCATGTTCATCATCATACGTACCCTCAACAACACAAAAAGGTTCGTCGTGACAGATGACCTGCGAGTCAATAGGGTTATTAAGTGAACGGCAAAAAGAAAGATAATATACCGCATCGAGCACATTCGTCTTACCAGCGCCATTGTGTCCGATGAAGCAATTCATCTTCGGAGAGAGATCAATAGAAGTCTCCCGAATGTTCTTATAATTGATGATGGAAAGTTTTCTGAGTATCATTTATGGTGCAAAGTTACACCTTTTATCAGTCAAAAACGAAAAAAGTCTATAATAAATTTCAGTATCTGCAATAAAATGAGTAATTTTGCCACGCAAAACTTGGCTCTATGGAGTTATACAGAAACGCAAATAAAAAACTAACAACAATAATGGCAAACAAAAACCAAACAGTTGCTGTCGAGACCGAGCAGCAGTTAAACAAGACAGAGGCATTCTTTGATAAGTACAAGAAAGCCATCATCATCGGTGTAGTAGCAGTTGTCGTTCTCATCGTAGGCGGCATCCTCATCAACAACTATTATCTTGCTCCACGTGAAGACGCTGCCAGCACAGAATTGGCAAAGAGTCAGGAGCTCTTCAACAACGAACAATTCGAACAGGCTCTGACTGGTTTCAAAAAAGTAGCCAGCGACTATTCTTCGACAAAGGCAGGTAATTTGGCTCAGCTGTACATCGGTCTCTGCCAGGCTAACCTCGGTAAATGGCAGGAAGCTGCCGATGCCCTCGAAAATTTCAGCACCAAGGGTGACCAAATGATCAGTCCCGCTGCTGAAGGCGCTTTAGGCAATGCTTATGCAAACCTCAAGCAGTATGACAAGGCCGTTGACCACTTGAAGAAGGCTGCCAAGATGGCTGACAACAACTCACTCTCTCCCACCTTCCTCATTCAGGCCGGTGAGATTCTGGAGAGCCAGGGCAAGAAAGACGAGGCTTTGAAACTCTACCAAGAGATCAAGAAGAAGTATTTCCAGTCAATGCAGTACCAGAACATCGACGCTTATATCGAACGTGCTTCTGCTAAATAAATAAAGATGGCAACAGCACTTCATAACCTGAGCGACTACGATTTTGATGCAGTCCCTGACGCATCGAACATGATATTCGGCATTGTTGTAGCCGAGTGGAATCCAGAAATAACAGGAGCACTGTTGCAGGGATGTGTTAGCACACTGGAGAAACACGGAGCATTGCCCGAAAACATCCATGTAAAAACCGTTCCCGGTTCGTTCGAACTCATCTACGGTGCACACCAGATGACTCTCAACGACGGCTATGATGCCATCATCATCCTCGGTAGTGTAATACGTGGTGAGACACCACATTTTGATTATATCTGCCAAGGTGTGACCCAAGGCATTGCACGCCTTAACGCCACCAACAACATTCCCGTCATTTACGGACTGCTCACCACCAATGACCTACAGCAGGCCAAGGATCGAGCAGGCGGACGATTGGGCAACAAAGGTGACGAATGTGCAGTAGTAGCCATCAAGATGGCAAAATTCTAACCGATAGACTCACCAATCAAATAACTACATGGCGGACTTCTCACAACGAGAAGTCCGTCTTGTTTACAAAGCGCTTATGAAACTTATTTCATGGAATGTCAATGGTCTGAGGGCTTGCGAGGGCAAGGGCTTCAGCGATGTTTTCAAACAGTTGGATGCAGATTTCTTCTGTCTACAAGAGACAAAAATGCAAGCAGGCCAACTCGATTTGCAGTATGACGGATACCAGTCATACTGGAACTATGCCGACAAGAAGGGATATTCTGGTACTGCCATCTTCACTCGCCATCAACCCATTGTCGTAAGTTATGGTATCGGAATTGATGAACACGATCATGAAGGACGTGTTATCACCTTGGAGATGGACCGCTATTTTGTAGTGACATGCTACACTCCAAATTCACAAGACGGACTCCGCCGATTGGACTACCGCATGAGATGGGAGGATGACTTTCGGCAGTATCTATTAGAACTGGATAGTCGGAAGCCCGTCATCCTCTGCGGTGACCTTAATGTGGCACACGAAGAGATTGACCTCAAAAATCCCAAGACTAACCGTCGTAATGCTGGTTTTACCGATGAGGAACGCGAGAAGATGACAACGCTCCTTGAATCAGGCTTTACAGATACATTCCGTACACTACATCCCGACGATTCCACCTATTCATGGTGGTCGTATCGTTTCCAAGCTCGCCAAAAGAACGCAGGATGGCGTATTGATTATTTCCTTGTCAGCAAACGACTGATGGAAGATGTGAAAGGCGCTGCCATCCACACCGAAATATATGGTTCAGACCATTGTCCAGTAGAACTTACATTGAAATGACATAACTATGAAAAGACTCTTCCTTATTATTATAGGTATGATCTGCCTTGTGTCTGCACAAGCCCAACTGGCCGATCCTGTACACGTTTACACACAATTGAAAGAAACCGGCAACCAAGAAGCCGATATCATCTTTACCCTCAAGATTGACAACGGATGGCATGTGTATTCCACTAATCTCGGCAATGGAGGTCCTATCTCCGCTACTTTCAATACTGTAAAAATTCAGGGAGCCACACTTGTAGGAAAACTTAAGGCCAAGGGTAAGGAACTTAGCAAGTTTGATCACCTCTTTGACCAACAGGTTCGCTATTTCGAACATACCGCCACCTTTGTGCAGAAGATTCGCTTCACCCAAGCCAACTACAGCATCGACTGTTATCTTGAATACGGAGCATGCAACGATGAAATGTGTATGCCGCCGTCAAGTGCAAACTTCAAGACAAGTGGTAAAGCCACAATCGTTGACAACGCGAATAAAGAAGAACAGACACAAAAGTCCATTGACAATGCCAGTACGCTGAGCGATCAAAGCACAGCTAAGGACGACAGTATAGCCATTGACAGTACTGCTAATACATCCGCAGCAACAGACACTGCAGCAGTAGCAGGCAATGCCCTTTGGACTCCTATCACCCAAGAATTACAATCGTTCGACAATACCACTCCCGATGATTCACTGCTATACATCTTCCTGGCAGGACTGCTTGGAGGGTTCCTCGCACTACTTACACCTTGTGTATGGCCCATCATCCCAATGACAGTGTCCTTCTTCCTCAAACGCAATAAAGAACGTACGAAAGCCATCCGCGAAGCATTGACTTATGCACTGAGCATCATCATCATCTATGTAGCATTGGGACTGCTCGTCACCGCCCTCTTCGGTGCTAATGCCCTCAATGCCTTAAGCACCAATGCATGGTTCAATATCTTCTTCGCCCTATTGCTCATCGTCTTTGCAGCATCTTTCTTTGGCGCTTTCGAATTGACCTTGCCCTCGTCATGGTCCACCAAGATTGACGAAAAAGCCGACCAACTTTCCATGCGCAAATCATTCTTCACAGCGCATCTCTCCATCTTCCTGATGGCATTCACCCTGGTACTGGTATCATTTTCTTGCACTGGTCCTATCATAGGTTTCCTATTGGTAGCTGTTTCTACCCAAGGCAATATACTTGGTCCCACGCTCGGTATGTTGGGATTTAGCATCGGACTCGCCATTCCCTTTGGTGTGTTCGCCCTATTCCCCTCATTGCTTAAATCAGTACCTAAGTCAGGCGGATGGATGACCACCATTAAGGTTGTATTGGGATTCATCGAATTGGCATTTGCTATGAAGTTTCTCAGTGTAGCCGATCTGGCATACGGTTGGCGCTTGCTCGACCGTGAGGTATTCCTATCAATATGGATTGCCCTTTTCGCTCTGCTTGGTGCTTATCTTATGGGATGGCTCCATTTTTCCGGTCATGGCCCTGCCGACAAGTCAGAAGGTACTCCCATCCCACAATTCTTCCTTGGTCTGATCAGTTTTGCCTTCACCATCTATATGATACCTGGATTGTGGGGAGCTCCACTGAAAGCCATTAGCGCCTTTGCGCCACCCATGTTCACACAAGACTTCAATATGCAATCAGGCAAAACCGTTGAAGCTGTTTATAAGGACTACGAACAAGGAATGGAAGCAGCACGGGCACAAGGTAAGCCTGTCATTATCGACTTCACAGGTTTCGGTTGTGTCAACTGCCGTAAGATGGAAGCGGCAGTATGGAGCGATGCCAATGTAGCAAAACGATTAACAGACGACTACATTCTCATCTCGCTGTATGTTGACGACAAGACACCATTGGCACGACCCATTGAAGTGAACGACGGCAAACGCATGCGTACATTACGTACTGTAGGCGACAAATGGAGTTTCCTACAAGCAAGCAAGTTCGGCGCCAATACCCAGCCGTTCTATGTTTTGCTGACCCCCGACGGTCATGCACTTGCTCCAAGTCGCTCCTATAACGAAGATGTGAAACAATACACCGATTGGCTCGACAACGGATTGTCACGCTTTCGTGCGAAATAATTGTCCTCTTTAGGATATATTAGGAAAATACCTAAGCTTTTTAGGACTTTCCCCCTCCGTAATCCAATAAATATATGTATCTTTGCATCACATAACAGACAAAAACAACAACGACTATGAGAAAATTTATCCTAATATTGTTGGCTACCGTCATGGCTATGCCGACATTTGCACAGTACCAATCCAATCGCAGCCGCAGCCGCTACAACCACAACGACACCGAGAGTTACTACGGTATTCGTTTGGGACTGAACTCAGCCAGCACGAGTTGTGACGATGCACCCTTTGACCTTGACGCTCGCACCGGTTTAAACATTGGTGCCGTCTATGGTTTGCAGCTCGCCAACAATACTCCAATATGGCTCGAAGCCGGCGCTTACTATGCAGAAAAGGGTGGTAAGAGTCTGTCAGATGGAATCAAAAAAACCTATCGTCTGCGTTATATAGAAATTCCCTGTGTAGTAAAATACAACATCAATGCTGACGATGACTTCTTCCTCCAACCTTTCTTAGGTGGTTATATCGCACTCGGTGTGGGCGGAAAGATAAAAAACTATGCAGACCGCACAACATCAAGTGCATTCGACAGCGACCGTTTCCAACGTTTCGATGGTGGTCTCCGCTTAGGTTGCGGTGCCGAATACAACATGATCTATGCTGAAGTCGGTTTCGATTTGGGTATTGCCAATGTGCGCCACGATGATTTTGAGGCAGCTCACACCCGTAGCCTCTTTGTCAACTTTGGAGTAAACTTCTAATTTTCACGGTGATGACATACCGATATAGCAGTGTTACCATCAGCTTTTTTATATATTACAAACAATTAAAATGACACTATATCCCCAAATGATTATGGATGCACTGCAGACTGTGACGTATGCAGGCACCAAGAAAAACCTTATTGAAAGCGGTATGGTGGCCGATCAACCTGCTGTTGCCGCACCGTCTGCAGACAATGAACCCTGGCGCGTTCATGTAGTGCTTGAATTTCCACGTGACACCGACCCATTTCTTAAATCAACTGTCAAGGCAGCCGAGGCAGCCATTAAATACCATTGTGGCAAAGACGTTGTGGTAGAGATTACCACCGAATTCAAATCAAAGCCACGTCCTGAGGTTGGCAAACTATTACCACAAGTTAAGAATGTGGTAGCAGTAAGTAGCGGTAAAGGCGGTGTGGGTAAAAGTACTGTTTCAGCAAACCTCGCTATCGCCTTGGCACGTCTGGGCTATAAGGTAGGTCTGCTCGATGCAGATATTTTCGGACCTTCTATGCCAAAGATGTTTAATGTAGAGGATGCACGTCCATATGCAGTAAATGTGGATGGTCGCGACCTCATTGAACCTATTGAAGCCTACGGTGTAAAACTTCTGTCTATCGGATTCTTTGTTTCACCCGAAACAGCCACATTGTGGCGTGGTGGCATGGCAAGCAATGCCCTGAAGCAACTTATTGCCGATGCCGATTGGGGAGAGCTCGACTATCTCATTCTCGATACCCCACCGGGTACAAGCGATATCCATCTTACTCTATTGCAGACACTCGCTATCACTGGTGCTGTAATCGTTTCGACCCCCCAGCAGGTAGCTTTAGCAGATGCTCGTAAGGGAATCGACATGTATCGCAACGAGAAAGTCAATGTCCCCATTCTTGGTCTGGTAGAGAACATGGCATGGTTTACTCCTGCAGAATTGCCCACTAACCGATATTATATTTTCGGTAAAGAAGGTTGCAAACAGTTGGCAGAAGAGATGCAGGTTCCGCTCTTGGCACAGATACCCCTTGTACAAGGCATCTGCGACAGTGGCGACCAAGGCACTCCGGCAGCTCTCAATAGTGACAGCGCAACAGGCATTGCATTCATCAATCTAGCACAGGCTGTTGTAACTGTAGTGAACCGCCGCAACAAGGAACTACCCAAAACAGAAATCGTTGGTGTCAAAAAATCATAATCTACACACTTATACCGACGTAATCTATCATTAGATACAGCTAAATCTATAACAATCTCCCCATCATACCCCACATTAACGTGGAAGATGATGGGGATTTTGCATAATAATTATAAAAATATGTGCGATTTACTTGTTTTCAATCTTCTTTTGGGTCACCAGTAAAAGTGTGTGGATTAGGCATAGATCTTCATTAGTCTGAAGAGAAAGAACTAACGGTCAATGCATGCGGGCTGGCAACAGGCATTCTGCTAAGAGTCTATACTGTTCCATTTTGTTCTAACGTTTACTCTATAAACGCACACCTGCTTGCTTTTATTGTGCTATGCTATCCACACGCTTTTGCAAGTGACCCATAATATATGGAAATACTGCATCCGTTGATCAACGGATGCAGTATTTGGTAGATCATATATGCAGGACATTTGATTCGTTAATCGGATACCACACTATGATTATCCTTTTATCCCAAATCAGTTGTTTTCCATTTTTCTCTTCCTCATATCTTGTAGTCTGTCAAAGATATGGCGACGCATCAAGAGTATCTGATAGCGATAGACAAGGCATGCCAACACAAAATATACCAGTACTTGCAGCCACAGCACACGGTATTCGGTCAATACATCGCTGAGGGTAGCCCCCATTGAGTTCATGCGAACATAGGCACGAATGCCAAAGGTAGAGGGGAATATCCATGAAATACCCTGCAAAAAGCCAGGAATATTAGACTGAGGCCACGAAACTCCACTGAGGAACAGAAGGGGAACACTGGCAAATACCACCAAGAGCATAACATTCTCACGATAACGCACTATGCATGATATGGTGATGCCAAAGAAAATACATGCTAAAATATAGGGTATCAGCATGGCAAGAAGATCCTGCCAATGGGCCAAACATGGGAAATCAAATATTCTCGGCACTACAACGGTGAGGTATGTGCCCATAATGGCATAAATCATGAAATAAGCCAATCCTTTGCCCATAACAATACGGAAAATGCCATGATAGTGTTTCTGTATAGGTACTAAGTCTTCAAAACGGTTTGTTTCGCGTGCAGAACCGGCAGACAAGCCAATACCCAATGCCAATGTCTGCTGTAGTATGAGGATCAGCACTGCTGGTAATATAAAGGATCCGTAACCTCCCGATGGATTATAAATCGGTTGGGCATCATAGTCAAGCGGTTGGGTCAGTATTTCTTCTTCCCGTTGGGTATATTTACCCGACAATCTGACTTGAATTTCACCATTCATCTGTTGGGTCACACTGATAGCTGTCATATATGCAGCCTTATAGGTCAACATTGTACTCATATCGCAGAATACAGCCACGGCTGTCTGTTCCATGCGATTCAAACGCGACTGGAAATCTGCAGGTATATGATAGATGGCACGTGCAACTTGTCGCCCCACAAGATTCTTGGCCTCATCCATATTTGAGGCATAGCACACCACCTTTACATCCGGTGTAGCATTGCAGGAACGTATAAATTGACGGCTGGCAGAAGAATGTGAATCATCTACAACTACAACTGGCACTTCACGTACTACCTCATTGTTATAGATCCAAGAATAGAGCAGCGGATAGCCTAAGGGCACAAGGATAAAGAAAATGAGCACACCCTCGTCTTTAAAGATCTGGCGCATCTCATCCTTCCATATGAGACAAGCGTCGTATATACCACTGATTATGGTTTTGAATAGTTTTTTCATCATAGCGCGTCAGGGAATATAGACATAGTTCAACATGGCATTGCGAATCTTTGGCGCCACCAATATGGGCAACAAGGCGAAAGCAACAAGAACTGCAATATGCGACCATGCATCTGCCAACGGATAGTCGTTGAAGATACATGTCTGATAAATCATAAAATAGTGGCGCAACGGAAAGAGCCACGCCAGCGACTGCAAAGCACCATCCATAGCCATGGCAGGAAATGCAGATCCTACCATTGAGAAACTTAGCACTGCCCACAGCGAACAGGTACTCATCGACATACGCAGAGATGGCAAAAGGCCGAACATAAAGATACCGAAACCTAAAGAAGAAAATACTTGCAACAGTGTGAGCATGATAATGCGCAGTGTTCCACCCGGATGTGGGAAACCAAGTATGCCATAGACATAGTAGGCATAAGTCATGGTGAGTATCAGAAATACAAGGGCATGTGGTGTGAATTTACCAATGAGAGCCACCCATGCCTTATTGTCAGCCATCTCCATCCATTGTTTGGAGCGTCCAAACTTGAGTTCCGTGCCAATAGAATATGGAGTGATAAGAAACATGAAGAGCATCATCAATCCTGGCACAAGCATAGTGGAGAGATAGACATTATAGTCTGTTGTCGGATTGTTGAGCGGATGCAAATCGACCTTTATGGGTTGCAGAAAGGTTTGTGCTTGTTCGTCAGTAAATCCCTTGGCAAGCAGTGTGGCCTGACCGACAGCAGCCGATGCCAATGTGGAAATAGTTTTGAGATCACTGAACAACAGCGAGCCTGCCACCAAAGAAGTTTGCGTATAATAGAACGACATCTTCGGCTGCCGGCTTGCCATCAGATCATCTGTTGTGCCTTCGGGTATATAAAGAAAGGCATAGATTTGATTTTCCTGTATTGCTTTTCGTGCCTCAGCCACACTGGGATAACGCGCCACAACATGTGATGTCTGGAAGGCATCGAGCCGACGAATAATGCTACGCGTAGTAGAAGAATTATCGAGATCTACCACTCCAACAGGCATTTTGAGCGGTTTCCCCTCATACATCATTGCTGTGAAAAAAAACATCACCAGCAGAGGAAATACCACCATACAGAGCCAATAGATGTGGTTGTGGCAGATAATGCCACACTCACGCACCGCAATTCCGTATATTTGTCGAAGCTGTTTCAAAATATCATTTAAAAAGTATGTTATTTTCCGTTAGTCCTGAATGACAAGCGACATGCCCGGACGTAATCCTTCAAGTGGCTGTGTGGGACGTGCCTTTACCTCAAAGGTTTTCAAGTCATACTGACCGTTGGCTTTAGTTGCCTTCCATACAGCATAGGACCCCTGGTCTTTCATATAATAAACCTTCATAGGAATAGTTTTGTTGAAAGCTGGTACATAGGCATTGAAGGTCTTGCCAACAGCAAGTCCACCCAACTGGTCCTCACGCACGTTGAAGGTGCCCCATAGATCGCTCATAATAGAAATGGTCATGATGGGGGATCCCGTGCCAACGAGTTCGCCGACTTTTGGATAAATATTGCTGACCTCACCCTCCATTTGGGCAATCTGAACAGTTTCATTAATATAAGAGGTAACTTCCTGAACAGCCCCCTTGGCTCTGCCAACAAGTGCTTGTGCTGCCTGTTTTTCTTCACGACGTGCACCATTTCGAGCCATATTATACTGACTCTCTGCAGCTTTAGCCTGAGCCTCCATGGCTTTATAGTTGGCAAATGCTTCATCGCGCTTTTGGGCGCTCATCACACCTTCATCAAAAAGGCGTTGCACACGTTGATATGACTTCTGTGCAATATCAAGTCCTGCCTTGGCCTGTTGCCATACTTGGTAGGCACCTTGTATCTGTTCCTGTCGCGCCCCGTTACGTGCCATTTCCTCTTGGGCGGCAGCAGCATTCTCTGCACTCTGGGCCTGTTCCATCTTGGCACGTACTTCTGGGGCATCTAAAATAGCGAGTGTATCACCCACTTTGACATAATCCCCCTCTTTGACACGAATTTCAAGAATACGTCCAGGAACCTTGCTTGACACTCGGTATTCACTAACTTCCACCTGTCCTTGGATATTTTCCTTTTCATGGCTGAAAGCGAAGAAGCCGATAATTCCCACAACCACCACAACTGTAGTGAATCCCAGGATGGCTAATAGTACGTTGTTATGTTGTGATTTTGCTGACATAATATCTTTCTCCTATTTTCTATCTTTATTGTATCGTTTATTCTCTCTTAATTTTCCAATGTACCAAGTGCTTTCTGCATATTGGTTTGACTGAGGCGCACATCAATCTCTGCATCAATCTTCTGAGACTGCGCCTGAAGCCAAGCAGTCTGTGCCTCCATCACTGTAGTGGATTGGATGACACCTTCACGAAATCCGAGATTTGCAGTACGAAGGTTTTCTTCCGCCTTGCGCGTACTTGCCATAGCCAGTTGAAGTTTCTTGCTTGCCTCATTGAGTCGGAATGAACTTTGGCTAACCTGCAGTTCGATTTTCTCTTTCACTTCTTCGAGTTCGAGCGAGGCAATAGCAGATGCGCCCTTAGCAGCACGCACCTTATAGGTTACATCTCCCCAATTCCATACAGGAACTCGTACCAACACACCAACATTCCACACTCCCCCAAATTTGCGTTCGAAACCATTGAAGAGATTAGGGTTGCTAACAGCATATCCACCAACTATAGCCACCTGAGGCAGGTTGCCAGCCTTTAGGAGTTTGACAGATTGTTGTGTCATATCAAGGGTATTGCGCAACATGCGAATTTCCGGACGCTGTTCAAAAGCGACAGCAACATCGGCTTTTGCACAAGAGGTGTTCTGAGCAATATTCTCACTTTCCTCATCAGCGAGTGTAACACTTCCATTCATCGGCAGTCCACACAACTGGGAAAGATACATCTTTGCCAGTGTCAATCCGTCATTGACTTTCGAAAGGGTCATCTCTGCTTCATTGACTTTCACACTAACGCTAAGTCCTTCGGAGCGAGTAGCCACACCTTCTTCTATCATCTTCTGAACATCACCATCAAGCTTTTTGACGAGGTCGAGATAGCTCTGGGCCAATTTCTGCTTATGGCGGAGCGAAACAACCTGCCAGTAGGCTTGATCAATGCTATAGAGTGTGAGTTGTCGTTGAGCATGCGCACTATTGGCAGCCAACTGCTCACCAATATCAGCCATACGGTTCATTGCGGTAATAGCACCACCCATATAAACAGGTTGTGTCACCATGATGGCTCCAGCCCACATGCTCCGAGTATCGGTATGGAAAGCATCTACAATACCAGCGCCCACTTGGTTGAGCGATCCTGCCAAACTTCCTATACCTGCAGTAAGTTGTTGTTGGATTCCCTCAGGAGTGAATCCCAACTGTCCAAGTTGTTGCCATACACCTTGTGGTACAGCCTGCAACAACTCGTTAGCCTTTCCGCCAATTCCTGCTGTCGCATTGGTACCCATATTACCAAGAGTTTTCTTCTGATCATCACTGAGAAGTGATATTTCGCGGCTTGTGTATTCATAACCTGCCAAGGCACTGACACGTGGCAGATATTTCGTACGGGCAGACTTGCGCATATTGGCAGCTATGTCTTGTTTGACATGTGCCACAGCCAACTGTTTATTGTTGCTGAGTGCCAAAGCTCTGCAACTGTCTAAGGTGAGCGTCGTTTGTGCTCCGACAGGCAAAGCCACGCAAGTAGCTAATAGATATCCTGTAATACGTTTCATAAATAATATAAAAAGGTCTATCTGCTATTATTTCTCAAGTTCGATGGTACGTGTACCAATCTCATGTCCATCAGCAATAACCTGCACACGATAAGAACCAGGTGTGAGTGTAGTTTTCGGAGCATATACTTCTATAAGCTTTTCTTCACCAGTATATTCCACATCTTTTCTTGCAGTGCATGCAATCTGCTGTCCTTCAAAGTTGCAGCGTTCACCAGCTCCCAATACATTACCCGCAGGTGTCAGTACTCTGACATAAATAGTACGCATGCCATTCTGAGCGGTCACATTGCGTGTCAAGACAAAACGCACCTTCATTTGGGTAGATCCACCAATTTTATGAGGATGTTTAACACGATCCCGAGAACTTGATGAAAATGCTTTCTTATAAAGCATCACAATATCTATATTAGCTGCATTCAGTTGGGCAGCAACGGCAACCTTTTCAGAGAGCGACATATTATCAGAAGCCAATGCCATATTCTGCTGATTAGACTGTGCAAGTTCTCCACGCACGCGATTATTTTCATTCATCAGCTCTGCATTGAGTTGGTTGAGTGAGTCAATCTGTAGCACATAGCTACGCAAAATGCTACGCACCTGCGCGAGTTCCTTTTTCAAGCGTGTAATCTCTGCGGCATCATCAGATTTTGTCTTCTTCAGTTCAGCAAGAAGTTGTTGGGTGCGTTCCTGTTCGCGAGTCAATTGTTCTACGATAGAGTCATTATTGATACGCGTTTTCATTTCATTATATTGGTCGGCGAACTGCTGATATTCGTTTTCCATTTCCTTTTTGTCGAGAGCCGCCAATTCCTGCATATCCTTGTTGGCTTGTTTCTCTTGATTCAAACTGATGGCGAGATATGCCACGCCACCGATAAGCAATAAGATGACGATGACCACCACAGTATTTACAACTTTCTTGTTCATGTTATGCTATTTAAATGATAAAATTCTTCTGTATGACATGCAAAATTAAGGATTTTCTACGAAACGACAAAGGAAAATCGGCCTATCCACAATGCAATCCGTTTATTTTTAATAATATTACGGAAAAAAAGAACAATTTTAGCATTTCTTTGAACTCTGTATCGTCAATCTATTAAATTCAAGTATATAGTCAGAAGAAAAATCGGGATTTCTTTTGTTTTCCGACTAGTTAATTGTAACTTTGTCGCCGAAAAAGAGAAACAAGAAAGATGTATCAACGTAACATAAGACGTAAATGGACGATAGTGCTGGCTGTATTTGCCTTTACTTTCGTCATGCAACAGGCATTTGCCCAGCATACTACCCACAACGATTCTGTTGCCACTACCGTGAGCGACACCATCGATAACGATTCTGCAATGGCTGTCATCGATGCCGACTTAAACGCTATGGACCCTACCGCTCAAGGAGGTGGTGGTCTCCACAAGATGCTAAAACAGAAATTTATTGAGGGCTCAGCAGGTTTCATGTCACTCGTAGCATTAGCGCTCATTGCAGGACTGGCTTTCTGCATCGAGCGCATACTCTACCTCACCCTATCAGAAATCAATGCGAAAAAGCTATTGAAAGACATTGATGAGCGGTTAACAGCCAATGATGTAGAAGGTGCCAAGACTCTCTGTCGCGAGACACGTGGTCCTGTGGCAAGCATCTGCTATCAAGGATTACTCCATCAGAAAGAACCACTCGACCAGATAGACCGTCAGCTCACCAATTACGGTTCTGTACAGATTAGCAATATGGAAAAGGGGTGTTCGTGGATTAAGTTCTTTATCGCCGCCGCACCGTCTTTGGGATTTCTCGGAACCGTAATAGGCATGGTAATAGCATTCGACCGCATCCAAACGGCAGGCGACATCAGTCCAACCATTGTTGCAGAAGGCATGAAAGTGGCACTTATCACCACCATCTTCGGTATTATAGTAGCACTCATTCTGCAATTCTTCTACAACTATATACTCTCCAAGATAGAACATCTCACTTCGCAGATGGAGGAAAGTGCCATCAGCTTGATAGATGCTTTATCTAAATACAAGCAGCAGCATGACTAATATTGGTGATTACCTACTGGCAGAAGTCATATTGTGGTTCATTTATGCCACAATAATCATCGTGGCAATAGTCATGGTATTGTCAGTAGTGCGCTCGTTGCGCAACCGCACAGATAGCATTGCTGAAAGCAACCGAGTACCCAGACGAAAAATTGCTTATGGAGTTGCTATCACCACCCTGCTCTTTCTGACCATTGCCTGTCTTGCTGGATCTTCTACTCCCATAATCATCAACGGCATTAGCTACACAGACCGTTTTTGGCTAAAGACCACCGATGGTCTCATCACAGTATCCTTGATCATGATGGTTGTGGCAGCATGTTTCGTTGCCTATGGTCTGTCTGGCATAAACCGTCGTATCCATCAGAGAAAATAATTTGCCGTCTATGTTCATCCGTCGTCATCACCATGAAGTTCCACTACTGAACACCACGTCCACCGCCGATATTTCTTTCATGTTGCTGGTGTTCTTTCTCATGACATCATCGATGAACAGCGACAAAGGTCTCTCGCGCCAACTGCCACCAACTAAGTCAGAGCAATCAGCCACCACCGACATCAATCGCAGTAATGTACTCCAAATTCATCTCGATGCAAACGATGCACTGTGGATTGACGGACAAACAGTAGCTGACGAACAACTGCAACACGAAGTAGAATCCTTTTTGGCAAGCAGACAGAGCCAACGTTTCATGATAGAGGTAACCACAGATCGTCGCACATCATACGATGCCTATTTCAACATGCAGAACACCATTGTGGCAGCATTCCATACCTTACGTGAAACAATGGCACAAAAGCAATTCGGCATACATTTCACTCAGTGCAACGACCAACAGCGTAATATCATCACCCAGCGTTATCCCCTGCGCATCAGTGAAGCAGTAACCGATAATATCACGATACCTACTTCACCAAAAGCAACGTCAGCAACAGAGAAAGGAGGTCGCCCATGAGTCGTTTCCGCCGTCATAAACGCGAGATGCCAGGTCTCAACCTTGCATCCATGCCCGATTTGGTTTTCACCGTATTGTTCTTTTTCATGATAGTCACCCACATGCGTGAGGACAATATCAGAGTTCGCTTCACTGTGCCTCAAGGCACCGAACTGGAAAAAACTGAGCATCGAGGCAGTGTCATCCACGTATATATCGGCCATCCCACCGATAGTCAAGGAAACAGCAACAATAATGAGACCCGCATACAGGTTAATAGCAAGAGTGTAACCATAGATCAACTGCCGAAAGCCATTGCCACAGAGCGCGACCACATGTCGTCAGAGGATCGCCAACACATGGTGGTCAGTATTCTTGCAGATAGCCAAACCGACATGGGACTTATCAGCGATGTTAAGCAAGCATTGCGCCAAGCTGGTGCACTCAGAATCAACTATGCAGCCACAAATCGCACCGACGAAACAGGCAATGAGTAATAATCTAAAGGAAAAACGCACAAAAATACTATAAATTATTGCAACTGTCGCTATTTTTTCATAACTTTGCATACAAATAGTAAAAAGTAGAAAAATGGCAATACAAAAACTCGACAATTTGGATAAACAGATATTGCGAATGATCGCAGAAGACGCACGTGTACCATTCCTTGAAGTGGCCCGAGCCTGTGATGTGAGTGGCGCTGCCATTCACCAGCGCATTCAGAAGCTCACCAGCATGGGGGTACTCAAAGGTTCACAGTTTATCATCAATCCAGAAAAGATAGGATATGAAACTTGCGCCTATATCGGACTCAACCTGAGAAATCCTGAGAAATTTGACGATGTAATGGTCGAACTTCAGAAGATTCCAGAAGTAACAGAATGTCACTACACCACGGGTAATTTTGATATGTTCATCAAGATTTACGCCAAGAACAACCATCATCTGCTCAACATCATCCATGACAAACTGCAGCCGTTGGGATTGGCCTCATCAGAAACTCTGATTTCTTTCAACACAGTCTTTGACAGACAACTTCCTGTAGTTGATTTCACCGAGGAGCAAGATTAAAAACAAATCATTCCGATAGTAGCCGATACATTCGGACTATCGGAACGATATATCAATAAACTCGGATTACGACCGAACATAATCCACAAAAGCGTACGCAAAGGCATGTTTATCATCCTTTGCGTGCGCTTCTTTCGTTTCTACTTTCCAATCACTATAGTCAGGAAAGAAGGCATCGGCTTGTTGTGGCGTGTCATCAATCTCTGTCAGACACAACCGGTCAGCTTTGTCAAGTGCCTGCTCATAAACACTTGCACCTCCAATAATATAAACCTGTTCATCTGGTTGACAACTGGCCAGTGCCTCATCAAGCGTTGCATAAACATCACAACCAGGAATCTCCTTAACCGTACGACTCAACACAACATTGCGGCGATTAGGCAGTGCCCCTTTCGGCAAACTAAGGAATGTGTTACGTCCCATGATAATGGTATGTCCTGTTGTCAATGCCTTAAAACGTTTCAAGTCATTGGGCAACCAATAGAGCAATTTGTTTTCAAGACCTATTGCCCGATTACGCGCCACAGCAGCTATAATATGCAATGTCATACGCTAACCTCCGCTTTAATATGTGGATATGGATCGTAGCCTTCCAGTTGAAAATCCTCATACTGGAAATCGAATATACTCTTCACATCAGGGTTTATCTTCATCACAGGCAATGGGCGCGGTGTACGTGTCAGTTGCAAACGCGCCTGATCCAAATGATTAAGATATAGATGTGTATCACCTGTGGTATGGATGAAATCACCAGGTTTGAGTCCTGTCACCTGTGCCATCATCTGCAACAGCAGGGCATACGATGCGATATTGAAAGGTACACCGAGGAAAGTATCTGCCGAACGCTGATATAATTGAAGTGACAAACGACCATCTGCCACATAAAATTGGAATATCGTATGACAAGGAGGCAATGCCATCTCATTAACTTCCGCCACATTCCATGCCGATACTATCATTCTACGAGAATCCGGATTGTGTTTGAGTTGATCTACCACTTGACTGATTTGGTCAATCACTCCACCATTATAATCGGGCCATGAGCGCCACTGATGTCCATAAACAGGTCCGAGTTCACCGTTTTCGTCAGCCCACTCGTTCCAAATGCGCACACCATTATCTTGTAGATATTTCACATTGGTATCCCCTTTAAGAAACCAAAGCAGTTCGTAGATGATACTCTTCAGATGTAGTTTTTTTGTTGTCAGCAGTGGGAATCCATCCTCCAGATTATAGCGCGATTGTGTTCCAAAGATGCTGATAGTACCCGTTCCTGTGCGGTCTCCTTTTTGGGTTCCTTCGCGCAGTATGCGGTCAAGTATGTCTAAGTATTGTTTCATATTCGTTAGGTATGTAGGTTGTTCTTATTTTCCATTCTTTAGGATATAGATTGTTGGCACGATTACCTATATTTTTGGCGAGTCCGAGCAGATGTCCCTCAAAGCAGATACCAACCATACCGCGTGGTACATCTGCACCGAGGGTAATGGCCTCGTGGCGCAGATAAGCCATAGCCTGTTGATAGTTCACCTCCACCTTTACCATATCAGGTTGTGCTTTGGGGCAATAGATGATATTGAGATTCTGTTGCGACTTGCGCAAAGACTTCAACGAGTGTCCTTGTTGCCATGCCCCGCCCTTACGCAACACACAAAGGAACAGTCCTTCGCCTTTGCTGATTCCGGGAATGAAGCGATATACAGGCTGTGAGAATCCATCAAGTAGCGAACCGGTGATATTCCATGCAGCATCCACCTTTACGGGTAGCACCTCAGCTCCCAGTTCATCCATCATCCATTGTATATTCTCCTCATCTTCATGAGTATTAAATGTACAGGTACTATATATAAACAGTCCACCATCTGCCAGACAACTCCAAGCATCTGCAACTATTTCACGTTGCAAACGGGCACACTTCTCAACATTCTGCATACTCCATTCGCGTATGGTGGCCTCATCCTTACGAAACATGCCTTCGCCAGAACAGGGCACATCACACAATACCACATCTGCTATCATCTTCGCCCGACGGTAGTCGCGTGGAAAATTGTTGGTCACGAAATGGTCAGCATATCCCCATTTCTCCACATTCTCAGCTAAGATATTTGCGCGATTGCGCATCGGTTCATTGGAAAACATCACACTGCCTGCAGCCAATGCAGTACGTGCCAACAACGACTTTCCACCAGGAGCAGCACAGAAATCTATCATCACTACGGGTGCGTCAGGCACCCATTGCTGCATGACAGTATCGAGAAACATCGATCCTGCCTCCTGCACATAGTAGCACCCTGCATGCAGCAAAGGATCGTAAGTAAAGTTGGGGCGTTGTGGCAAATAATAGGCATTGCGACACCACGGCACCCGTTCACCATCTGCGGTAAGTTCTTTTGCCTTTTCCGGATTCAGTCTGATACTCACAGGAGCATCCGTTTCAAAAGCCTTAAGATAGCAATCGAAGCGTTCTTCGCCCATCGTACGACGGGCCATATCGGTAAAATCTATGGGTAACTGTGTCATTTGCTTGCAAAATTAAAAAAAATATTGCACCTTTGCAACTTATTGCGTAGCTATCACGTCAAACAATCGAAAATAAAACAAAAACAATAAAAAATAAACAAAAACAAAAGGAATACAGCTATGAGAAAGTTACTATTCACCCTGGCATTTATCGCCACACTCACCACATCAGTGCCAACTATGGCGCAGAAGCATCGCCACACGCCCCGTACGCAAGAGTTGGTAGATACCACATCTTCCGCTGCAACAGCTATTGAAGCCTACTCCGACACTACGGCAACAGCGACAGATACCATCACCAGTTACAACAACAATAGTAGCAATGCCCCCTTTGCCAGTTTCGACTACGATGGAGGCGATGAAGGATTCGGTGCAAAATTTGTCATTACCGTCTGTTTCATACTCTTTGTCTTAGCCCCCATATCAATCATCGGCCTCATCTTCTATTTCATCCGTCAAAGCCGAAAAGACAAAATACGCTTGGCAGAACTGGCTGCGCAAAACGGACAACCCATTCCCACCGACCTGTTGCGTTCTGCCAAAAACAGCAATGCCAACTATGCTCCCGGTGTACGCCAATGCTGTCTGGGCATCGGACTGGCCATATTCCTCGGCATCATCATGGACGAATTAGGATTCGGCATCGGTGCCCTCGTATTCTTCATCGGACTCGGCAAGATTATCAGTGTGTATCTCACCAAAGACAAATCGTTGCCCAATGCGCCCGAAACAAACGCCAGTGCACTTGACCCTGCACAAGATAACAATCATGCGCAGCACTAAGATCTATAGGATTAGGCATACGAAACAATACATCCAAGTAGAGAAACCATATATCCAAGTGGAACAAGAAAGCAGATAAAGCAATGCAGTCACTCACCGATTTTGCACTCGTCACACAGGTCACTATGATGGGCAACCGCCGGGCATTCGACCAGCTCGTGGTGCGCTATCAGTCACCTGTGCGGCGATTCTTCCTCCATCAGACGCTTGGCGACGAACCGTTGAGCGATGATTTGGCACAAGACACCTTTATCAAGGCGTGGCGCAACATCGGTTCGTTTCGCGCCATGTCGTCCTTTCAAACTTGGCTGATGCGCATTGCTTATAATGTATTCTACGATTATGTGCGCAGCAGAAAAACCACTTCCGACATTGACAACGTGGCAGAGCCAATGACCAACGGCAACAGCAATCCATCGCTACAGATGGATCTCTATCATGCCCTATCACTGCTCAAGCCCGACGAACGCACCTGCATTACCCTCCAATTGGTCGATGGCTACAAGATAGACCAAATAGCCAAGATCACCGACATGAAGGAGGGAACTGTAAAATCCATCCTCTTCCGAGGAAAAGAAAAACTAACCAAATATCTGAAACAAAATGGCTATGGATAGAAAAGACGAACAACTCTTGCAACAATTTTTCATAGAAGCTTCACAACAGACTATTGCAGACAATGGTTTTAGCGAACGTGTCATGCGCCGGTTGCCCAATCGTGCCAATTGGTTCAATCGTGTGTGGACATTGGGTTGTATCCTTATAGCTATAGCATTGCTTCTCATGAGCGATGCCATCACTATCGCCAAGACCAACATAGAAGTATTCACGCAGTCACTACTGAACGGAGGTCTCATAGAAATGTTGCCCACCATCAGCATGTTGATATTTGGACTCGCCATCGCTGGCGCCTACGAACTGTATGTTTGCGTGAAAGAGAATCTATAATCCTTGAAGCTCTCCTTAAATATCTCGCGCATACGCATGTGCGCGAGTCATTCATTTTGTTACCACCGACCACCTACTACCGCAACCTACTATCTTTCAGTATTTTGTATAATGTTAACAACTTTTCCATCGACCAACTACCGACCACCAATTCCCCCATTTCCCCCCACTTCATTCGTATAAATCACTTCCGAATGAGTTGTCCATTGGCATCAAACATGCCATAGGTGGTATTGGTCACACGAAATTCTGTGCGGCGATTCAATTGGTTGCATATCTCCTGTTGTTCAGGAGTAAGTGTCTTAATGAAGTCTTCCGTCAATACAGTATTCTCTTGTAAGAAGGGATAACACACCGCCAAACGGTGCTTAATAGTCTTTGGTTGTTCCTTTCCATAACCCACAGCCGTCAGTCTGTCGGCACTGATTCCGTGTGCTGTCAAATAGTGCACCACAGCTTCAGCCCGCCTTTGCGACAGTCGTTTGTTATAATCGCCCTTGCCTTTATAGTCGCAATGGGCACTCAGTTCGATAGCCACATGCGGGTTGGTATTCAGCAGCGTTACCAGCGAGTCGAGTGCAGCCATTGACTCTGGTCGCAGTGTGGCACGATCGAAATCATAATGTATATTGTCTATCAGTACAGGAGCAGTGATACTTGCCAACGGAAACTGCAAGACATGTTCTTGCGACTCATCGGTTTCCACCACATGCAGTTCGGTCTGATGATTGAGATATCCTGGACATGATGCCATCAATACATAATCCACTCCAGGACGCACCGTTTGTGTAAACGAGCCGTTGTTCATCACGCTAAGTCGGAGGTTAGTGCCATCGTTTCCCACCATATAGACCACAGCTTGGGGAAGTTCATAACCTTCTCGCTCATAGACCCATCCCCTAACCGTCTGTATGATTTCAGGATTTTCAAAACTGTAGATATGATCCCATCCATGGGCATCACCACGGTTAGAAGAGAAGAATCCACGGTTTTTATTGCCTTCAAAAGTCATTCCAAAATCGTCGCCCATGGAGTTTAGCGGGTAGCCCGGATGCTCTATAGTCCATCCTGATGCTGTCGGATGAGCTATATAGATATCGAGTCCTCCCATTCCCTCATGTCCATCGCTTGAGAAATAGAGGTCGCCATTGGGTCGAAACGTAGGAAACATCTCGTCGCCAGGGGTATTGACAGGTGTTCCAAGATTCTCTACCCCACCCAGTCCAGCTTCGGTCAGACGCACTCTCCACAAGTCTTTACCGCCCATTCCGCCCGGCATGTCACTCACAAAATAGAGCCATTGTCCATCGGGACTGACTGCCGGATGGGCATAGAGCGACAGTGTATCGCGAGTGATAGGAAGCGGTTGCGGTTTGTTCCATGTGGCATCGCTACGGCGTGAGGTGACAATGGTAGCGAAACGCGGATAGCGCTCATCGCTCTGACAACTGGTGAGATACATGGTTCGTCCGTCTGGCGATAGGCAACAAGCCCCTTCGTCAGCATTGGAATTGAGTTCGGTATCTATCACTTGCGGCCTCAACCATCGTCCCTGCTCGTCTTTCTGAGCCATGAAGATGTCGGCATTCTTAGTGCCAGTGATGCCACTGATATCATCGCCAGTAGCTTCGTTGCGAGTAGAAGTAAGATAAAGACGATCGTGTTCTGCTCCAGCCAATACCGGCGAATAGTCAGAACGTCGCGAATTGAACACATCTTCGCGTTTCACTTTATAGCGCGATCCCTCCTTTTTCCATTGCGGAGCCTTACGGGCAGACGCCAGGAGCGTTTGCGCCATACTGTTTTGCGGACACGAATCGAGCATTTCAGTCATCACCTTGGCAGCCTCTTTGTATTGTCCTACTTTGAGCAACTGTTGTCCCAAAGCCATACGTGTGGCAGAATCGCCCTGTTTATAACGCAGTGCATTGCGGTATGCGGTAATGGCTCTTGCGGTATAGTTGATGCGCCGGTAACATTCCGCCTGTCGCAAGGCAATCTGTCCACGTTGCGTGCGCTCTTTGGGCGATGTCTGCGAATAAGCCTTGCGGTACTGTGCAGCAGCATCGAAATAGTCACCTGTGGCATACAGCTGGTCTCCTTGTTTGAGCGCCCGATCGGCACCACATGCCATGAGAAGCATGCAGAGCATCAACAGGGGTAGGTAGCGCGCAGTTGTATTCATCGCTTTGTTTTATGCTTTGAAGGGCAGTCGCCACCGGCAATGCTGATAGTCAGAACATCCGTATGCGGTCTTACCTTTGACGATATGACCTTTTCCACAAAGCGGACACGACTGTCCGATGATGCTATCATCGGGAGTTAGCGCCTGTTGCTTCGCTTTGGCCTTGGTGGTTTTGGCTTTGGCAGCCTTGGGTTTTGATGCTGTTTCAGCCTTTGGCGACTTCACCTTTTTCAGTTCAGCATCTGTCAATACGGTCACACGGCGGTTGGTAGTGTCGTGCATCACCTCATTGACAATGTCAGTCACCTGCTGTTTCAGTTCGTCTATAAACTGAGTGGCATCATATTTCTGATGTTCTATATCGCGCAATTTCTTCTCCCAAATGCCCGTAAGTTCCGGACTTTTCAGCAGTTCTTCGTGTATCAGGTCTATCAGTTCGATACCCGTAGGCGTAGCCACGAGGCGCTTTCTGTCGCGTTTGATATAGTGTCGCTTGAAGAGTGTCTCGATGATACTGGCACGACTCGACGGTCTGCCAATGCCATTCTCCTTCATGGCAGCACGGAGTGTTTCGTCTTCCACAAATTTTCCGGCAGTTTCCATGGCACGCAAGAGTGATGCCTCGTTATACCAGTTGGGTGGTGTAGTCCATTTCTCTGTGAGTGTTGGCTGATGTTCGCCCGTTTCACCTTTGACAAAAGTAGGCAGTGTGCACTCTTCGTCGTCGGGCTTTTTCTCTTCATCATCCACCACATCCTTCTTCGTATCCCTTACCACACGCCATCCCGGATCGAGTATTTCCTTTCCCGTAGCCTTGAAGTCGATGTCATCTACCTGTCCGGTGACTGTTGTAGTAGAGAATTTACAGTCGGGCAGGAACACCCCGATGAAGCGTCTGGCTATAAGGTCAAACACCTTTCGTTCTGCGTCAGAGAGGTTTTGTGGCACCACTCCTGTTGGTATGATGGCATGGTGGTCGGTGACTTTGGCACTGTCGAACACCCTTTTCGACTTTTTCAACGTCTTTCCGCCAATGGGTTTGATAAAATCAGCATATGGTGCCACACCGGCGAACTGTGTCTGATAGAGTCCGTTGAGCGTAGCAGGACACTTGGGATAGATATCGTCTGACAGATACTGCGTATCTACACGCGGGTAAGTGGTGTATTTCCGCTCGTAGAGAGCCTGTATGAGATTGAGCGTCATCTCGGCAGAGAATCCGAATTTTCTATTGCAATCCACCTGCAACGAAGTGAGGTCGTAGAGTTGGGGTGGCTGTTCGGTACCGTTTTTCTTCTGCACACTGGTCACCGTGAAGGTTTTTCCTTCGATGGTAGAGAATGCCTGTTTGCCCTCTTCCTCATTGGTAAACTTTCCTTTGGTAGCCGTGAAAGTGGTGTCGCGATAGATGGTGGCGAGCACCCAATAGGGTTCTGGTTTGAAGTTTTCTATTTCCTTTTGTCGGTTCACAATGAGTGCCAGCGTCGGAGTCTGCACGCGTCCGATGGAGAGCACCTGTCTGTTTTGACCGTATTTCAAGGTGTAGAGTCTCGTGGCATTCATTCCCAACAGCCAGTCGCCTATAGCTCTCGACAGTCCAGCCATATAGAGAGGCTGATAGTCTGCTTGGTCTTTCAGATTGGCAAATCCCTCTCTGATGGCATCATCGGTCATCGACGATATCCACAATCTGCTGACCGGACAGGTAGCACCGGCCTTCTGCATCACCCATCGCTGTATCAGTTCTCCCTCTTGTCCGGCGTCACCGCAGTTGACGATGCGTTCGGCTTGCTTCATCAGTTTCTCGATAACGGCAAATTGGCGCTTGATACTGTCCTGTTCTATCAGTTTGATACCGAAGCGTGGCGGTATCATGGGCAGTGATGAGAGATTCCATGACTTCCACATGGACGTATAGTCGTTGGGTTCTTTCAACGTACAGAGGTGACCATAGGTCCATGTCACCTGGTATCCGTTGCCTTCTATATATCCGTCATGGGTTGTATTGGCACCTATGATGCGTGCGATGTCGCGTGCAACACTGGGTTTCTCTGCTATACAGACTATCATGCTGTCGTTGTTGTTTTCTACATTAATAATAATATGGGCGATGGCCTGTTTCGAGCGATACCTGTATCCATGTCGATGGATTGAAGTGGTAGCGAACGGCTGCCCCTATTCTATCGCCGAGTTCATGGTCATAGACGGGCACAGGAATCTTATTACCCATCAAGGTTTTCTGTCCGTAGAGGAATCCTTCCCAACGTTGTGAGAAACGATAATCGAGCACGGCATTGAATCCTGCCTGACGGAGATTATAGCCTGCCCAATCGGCATTATGGAAGTAGCCACCTACGGCGAGCGACAGTTTTTCGGTCACTGGCAGTGCATACATGCCGCTGACCTGCTGGCTGAAGCCTGCACCTTTCCATCCTTTGCCAAACGAAGTAAAGACGCTTGCACCGAGCATGAGGTTCATGCCCTTATGCAGTTTCCAGTTGTCCATCCCGACATAGCCCACAGGCCAATGACTCACAGCGGGCTGCATCTGTCCGTAAGCGTTGAGTTCAGGCAGATGTAGCGTAGAATCGGGCAATGCTCTTTGGTTCTCTTGCGCCATGATGGGCGGTGTAACAGCCAGCATCAGCAGCATCACCGTCATAGCCATCATGTGCCACATCTGATGTATTGGGCGATTGTATTTTGTTGATTGAATCTTCATCAGGTTTTTGTTTTATCTCTACGAAACACTATTGTTTCAAAGTGCGAAGTTACGATTTCTTATGGAGACTACCAAACATTTCTCTCTTTCTTTATGCTTTTTTCAGAAACGCCCTATCCTGATCTTTCGATATGACATGGGTTCCACTGCAGATAATTGCCAGCCTGTCAGTCTGTCTTTGTCCATAATCGTCCGGCTGTGTTTGCCATTGTCCGCTTGTGGCCATTAAGGTCTGTCTTTGTCCGGCTCTGTCAGCTCTAAAACCGCTATTATCTGTGATTTATTTCGTTTTGCAAACTCTACCCATCAAAACGACTATTTTCTATATTAAAAAATGCTATTTTTTTCATCTGTGAAATACAAGTTATTCGATTTTTTCATAAATTTACGGCGTAAAAAATATGTTTAACTTAAAACCCTACTATTATGAAAATCGGTATTCCTAAAGAAATCAAGAACAACGAGAGCAGAGTTGGCATGACACCCGCCGGAGTAGCAGAACTTATTCGCCATGGGCACCAAGTGTTTGTACAACACACAGCAGGCATCAACAGCGGGTTCAGTGATGAAAAATACGAAACTGTGGGGGCTAAAATTCTCCCCGACATAGCGTCTGTCTATAACGAGGCAGAGATGATTATCAAGGTGAAAGAACCTATAGAACAGGAATACAAGTTGATTAAACAGGACCAACTCGTTTTCACATACTTTCATTTTGCATGCGACAGACAACTTACCGAGGCTATGATAAAAACCGGAGCGGTCTGTCTGGCTTACGAAACAGTGGAAACTGACAACCATAAACTGCCGTTGCTCATCCCTATGAGCGAAGTGGCTGGTCGTATGGCTACACTCAACGGTGCCTATTATCTGCAAAAAACCAAAGGCGGAAAGGGTAAACTCATCAGTGGTGTGCCCGGTGTTGACCGCGTCAAGGTGCTGATATTAGGTGGTGGAACCGTTGGTGAAGCTGCAGCACGAATGGCTTGCGGACTCGGAGCTGACGTATGGATTACAGATATCTCGCTGCCACGCCTTCGCCAACTCGAAATGGAACTGCCGGTAAATGCGCACACCCTATACTCTACTGCACACAATATCAAGATGATGCTGCCCGACATTGATATCGTTGTTGGCAGCGTATTGATTCCGGGCGACAAAGCGCCCCACCTCATCACCAGAGAAATGCTGAAGATGATGCAGCCGGGTACCGTACTTGTAGATGTTGCTATTGATCAGGGCGGTTGCTTCGAAACGTCGCATCCCACTACCCACTCCGATCCTGTATATATTGTGGATGATATTGTTCACTATGCCGTTGCCAACATTCCAGGTTCTGTGCCCAATACTTCTACAATGGCGCTTACCAATGCCACACTGAGTTATGCCCTTGCCCTGGCAGACAAAGGATGGCGGAAGGCTTGCAAAGACGACCATGCACTCTACAAAGGGCTCAATGTGGTTAATGGCAAAGTGACCTACCATGCTGTGGCAGATGTATTCGATTTGCCATACGAGCCTATTTCACTTTAAATCAACGAATAGTTGATGACTGAGCAAATTCAATGTATTTGCTCAGTAAACTCAATGAAATTGCTGACCAAATTCAATGTATTTGCTGAGGAAATTCAATGAATTTGCTGAGAAGATACGATGAAATTGGTCAGCAAAACAATTTGATTTGCCTACAAATAGATATTTCACACCATGCTTACTGGCGTCTGTTTTCACACCTATCACAGTTGTACTGAATGGCTTCAAACGTCATTTGCTCCTTTTCCTATCTACTTGACAACAGTATAGGAGTCAGCTTATAACAAACAAAAGACATGCCGCACGGCTTCTGAAAACCATACGGCATGTCATAACTAACGTGAGTTCGACGAATTAGAATAAGGTCAATTGTCTATCAATAGTCCTTTGAACGGCAATTGTAGGTTTCTTAGGAAAGAAGCAATATGCTGCCAAAGCTCCAAGAGTATTGACAATGAAGTTGTCGAAAGATCTGTGTCTGGAATGTTCCACCTGTGCAATATTCTTAAGTTCATCGTTAACGGTCTCTATGATAGCCCGCTTTCTAA
>NZ_NPIZ01000084.1:0-332 GCF_002251185.1 Prevotella sp. P5-126 | reverse complement strand
GCATCGTGGGGTAAGGGGATGGTGGCTACATATTGATGTTGTGCTGTTGCTTTTTACTGAAAGCTGCTACTAACGACTCATAAATCTACCCTTAATCGTGTATTGGATGATAGTTGCGGATTTTAGGTTCACTACTTTGGAGTGCCGTTATACCAGCAAAAAGCAATTAAAACTGGACGCACGGAGCATCAAGATGCCAAGATGACGACTCAATAGATTTTTCATAGGGGTAAATGAGTATGATTCATATGAAATGCTTACCTTTGCATCATGGAAGACAAAGGTTTGCTAATGTTGGCACGTATGGTGCTGCCCAAGGAAGTGCTTGACCA
>NZ_NPIZ01000083.1:0-4713 GCF_002251185.1 Prevotella sp. P5-126 | reverse complement strand
CCTATTCTAAGGGCAAATCAACTTCTTTCAGCCTTCTGTTATTACCCACTCCTAATGGTATGGGGAGGAGGCGTATTCACGCTGTATTTATATTGTATTAAACACTCGGTTATCCCGAACTGGGGCATATAGATACGCATTATATCTTTACCTCTAAAAAACGGGGCATAAAACCATAACCCTGTTGATGACATGTTTTTAGGATTGTACGATGGTCGGCCTTACAACCGAGATTATTCTTGCCGCCGTTATAGTTGTAGCCAAACTCACCAACAATCAAAGGCAATTGTTTATTCTTGACTTCTGTCAGTTTATTGATAATTTTTTGGGAGTCATTCCAGGAACCATACATGTGGACAGAAAATAAAATATTGTGCAATGGGTCGCAGTCTATAAGTTGCTGTCCACCTTTTAATATAGGGTTCACTAATTATCACCCCCTAATGTTATCACCGTTTTTCCACAAACTGCATAGTAAAATAGCCACAAATTGTATAGTAGATTCCCCTCAAACGGTATAGTAAAAATGCCACAAATTGTATAATAGCCATTTAATAATTTGCATATCTCACAGATTATTAATAACTTTGCAACCGAAAAAGGAAATCCAATTATGAAAGAATACAAGGCAAGAATTGCAGACAAAATACTATCAAGAAGACTGAAAAGTGTTGGTGCCGTGCTCATACAAGGTCCTAAATGGTGTGGCAAGACCACCACAGCAGAGCAACAAGCACAAAGTGTGGTCTATATGGACGACCCAGAACTCATTGCACAGAACATTGAATTGGCCAAACTTTCACCCAAAAACCTGCTTGCAGGCGCCACACCTCGCCTTATCGACGAATGGCAACTTGCCCCACAACTTTGGGATGCTGCACGTTTTGAGATTGACCATCGAGATGGTTTGGGACAATTTATCTTTACGGGATCAGCAGTTCCTGCCGACAACAGCAACATTCATCACACTGGTACAGGACGCTTTTCGTGGTTAACAATGAGAACGATGAGTCTTTCTGAATCTGGAGATTCCAGCAATGAAGTAAGTCTAAAAGATTTATTTGACCATCCAAACCTTGATATTTTCGCCACCAACAACCATAATATCGATGACATTGCGTGGCTTATCTGTCGTGGAGGATGGCCAAAAGCAACAATAGTAGATAAAGAAGTAGCCTTAGACATGGCTTATAGCTACTATGAAGCAGTGGTCAATACCGACATCTCACGCATTGACAACGTGAATCGTGATGCAGAAAAAGCAAAAAGAATCTTGCGTTCGCTCGCAAGAAACCAATGCACACAAGTAGCCATCAATACCATTTGTGCCGATATCGAAAACAACGACACAACACCCACCAATCGCATAACAGTAGCATCCTACATTGATGCGCTAAAAAAAATCTTCGTTTTAGAAGATTCTGCAGCATGGAATCCCAATCTGCGAAGCAAAACTGCGATACGTACTTCCGACACACGTTATTTTTCTGACCCATCCATTGGAGTGGCAGCATTAGGCATCGGACCAAAGGACTTGATCAACGACCTCAACACCATGGGGCTATTTTTTGAATCAATGTGCATTCGCGACCTGCGTGTTTATGCTGATGCACTAAATGGTACCGTCTATCACTATCGCGATGGCAACGGTTTGGAATGTGATGCCGTGATTCATCTGCGTGATGGCAGTTACGGACTCATCGAGATCAAACTCGGTGGAGAGAAAAACATCAATGATGGTGCAAAGAATCTGCTTTCTCTTGCATCAAAGATTGATTCCAGCAAGATGAAATCCCCAGCTTTTCTAATGGTTATCACCGGTGTATCAAAATACGCCATTCGAAGAGAAGACGGAGTTTATGTCGTTCCCATTGGATGTTTAAAAGAATAACACCTAACAAATTACGGAACATTTTGAACAGGACTGATGTAATAATTTTCCAATTCTTCTAGAAGTAATCTATTCATTCATCTTATTTTTCTTGCAGAATCACTAATTTTCAATGGATTATATTCAAATCATCACATTTTCCGCACGACTTTACCATTTCTCGCACCTTTTGATGTCATATCCAACACATGATTATAATGACGTTAATCAAGAGATTTCCTAGTTTATTAGGAGTATGAAACACATATTACACAATTTTTATTCCACAATTTTGCTTATCTCACTGAATATTAATAACTTTGCACCATAAATAAAACAAACAATGAATACAGATTTCCATACAAACGACATACAACATAATACAAATAAAGCATCAACAAAAAGGATTGAGTTTGTTGACCTAACAAAAGGATTTTGCATTTGCCTAGTTGTGCTACTTCATGTATTTGGAGAATCAGCAGGAAACACGTTCAACACTCTGAATCTATTCATGATGCCCCTTTATTTTATACTTTCCGGACTATTTTTTGGGTCACTAGTAAAACCCTGTGTCTGATTACTTGATAGATAATGCTTGTTTCTCGAAAATTGCTAGTACTTTTGCATGTGTCTAATGAAAGTTACAAGTATGAAAGATAATCCATATATGACGTTAGCTAAGTTCATTCTTCCCGGTGAGATGACAGAGTATTTCGATTTAACCAAGGTTGAATCAGATCGGTTTGGTGAAGAACATCGTCTTCATCTTTACCTTGACGAGAAGAATCTTAAGCCTGAGGGTACACCGGATGCTATACCTAATGGGTTCTATGAAGAATCGTGTATTAACGACTTTCCTATACGCGAGTATCGCACCGTACTCCATGTGCGTCGTCGCAGATGGAAGAATGTGGAAGGCAAGAGCATATCAAAAGACTGGCATATGGTTGCCAAAGGAACCCGCTACTCAAAGGAGTTTGCGGCTTTTTTAAAAGAATTCCTTGGATACATCCCCGATTACTGCCAGATCGCTCCAGAAACCATATCACATAAAGGCTGACGAGTTTGGACGTGCATACAAGGATTACCTTAGCGACTTTCGTACCTGGAAGCATCAGTCTCATGCACAGAAGTGGCTCATATTTCCTCGTAACATAGGGCCAAACCTCAGCATAGACGAGACAGCATTCACAAATGGAGATCTATACACTGTAATCTCCAATAAGGATGCCCATGGCCGTAAAGGGGCTTTTGTATCCATCGTAAGGGGTACGAAGGTGGAAGATGTTGTAGCAGCCATACAAAAGATACATTGGTACTTACGTTGTAAAGTGCGTGAAGTCACGATGGACTTCTTGGAAGGTATGCGTCAGATTGTACTTGAATGTTTCCCTAGTGCTACCATAACACTTGACAGATTCCATATGCAGCAACTTGTAAGTGATGCCATGCAAGAACTCCGTCTCAAACATAAGAAGGAGGAGCAGAAGTTCCAGAACGAACAGCGTAAACTCTTCAAGGAACAGCTCAAGGAAAAGTATGAGCGAAGCCTCAAACGTCGAAAGAAGAACAAGAAGGACAAGCGTGGACGCAAGCCTATTCGTAAGAATAAGGCCTTTGTGCCAGAGAGACTCTCTAATGGTGACACTATACCGGAACTGCTCTCTCGCAGTCGCTATCCACTTATGGTTTCTGGAGAAAAATGGACAACGACACAGAAGGAAAGAATCTCTCTCTTGTTCGAGCGCTATCCAGACCTCAAAGAAGCCTATTCTATCGTACACTCTCTACGCATGATATTCAGCAATCCAAAAACGACATGGATTTCGGCATACGAGAGCATGCAGAAATGGTACGAGAAGGGCAAGGCCTTTGCCAATGACTCTTTCAACACTGCTGCTGACACTATACGTGACAGGGAAGATGAAGTACTCAACTATTTTATCAACCGTGCAACAAATGCATCTGCCGAGTCACTCAACTCAAAGATAAAGCAATTTAGAGCTCAGCTCAGAGGGGTTGTAGATCTTGACTTTTTTCTCTATAGATTGTCTATGATCTTTGGGTAGACACAGAATTTTACGGGTGAGCCAGAAAAATCCTCAGAATAGTTGCTTGCGAAAGTTTAAATAAAAAAGTCGATAATTTTTGTCGTTATGAAATAAATCGTTATCTTTGCAGCGGACATCGTGACGGAGTGTTTTGCACGAAGGAAACGAGTCTAAGTCTCTGCGCATACCATGCCTCTAAGATTGAAGTCTTTAAGGTGGAAAAGGGGTGGGTGGAGATACGACATATGGAAGGCGTTTACTTGACGCTTTGTTCTTGACGAATCGGAATCTAGCAAATTACCTGTATTGTAGTCATGAACATAGCAACGGTAGATGCTCATGGTTGTGATTATGTTGCAACCAGTGGAGGCTTATACCCTGCGTATGGGCTTTCCATTTGGTGCGATAATCATATCGGCGTGGGCTCTAACGTTGTCTGTTCTACTACAACAGGCAATGCTAGCGTCTTGATTCGTGGAATAGACAATAGGAAGTTCCCACGCCTCTTTTGTGTCCAAAAGAAACCTATAACTTAATAAAAAATGTATTGGGGACGTACAAAGGAATATTGCATATGGAACAAAATGTCTAATCAATTTTAGGATTGTTGCTTTTGTCGCTTTAGCAGGAGTAAGTCGTTGGGCAATGAAAGGGGCATTGCATCTGCTTTTATACATATGACCTGCAGTAATTTGTTGGGTAGATGAACTATTTGACGAGACGACAATTAATCAAAATCTGGAAGATGATCGCCAAGTTTCGCTATGGTGAAACTTAACCGGTCAGTAGTGA
>NZ_NPIZ01000082.1:0-27140 GCF_002251185.1 Prevotella sp. P5-126 | reverse complement strand
AATGGGATTAAAGTGTTACACGGTTTATAACGGAACAAAAATAATAGGTGACAATGCGTTCTATATTTCAAAAATAGAATCTATAATATCGCCAAACGGACTTACTTGTATAGGAAATGCTGCATTTTGTGGTTGTGCTAATTTGAAAGAAATAAAATTACCTGATACCCTTACTGAAATAGGAGAAGGCGCTTTTTGTGGATGTATTTAGATACCTCTAAACAACTATAAACAATGAAAAATATATAGAGATAAACCTTTGTATATCAACTACTTTTAGATTTTAACACTTCGGGCTTGCTTTTTGGTGGTTCTCAAAAATCCGCTTATCTTTGCAACGCATTTCTACCGCGGAGAATTTTGAGGGCTTTTATTTTGCCATCTCGTGGACAGAGTTGACAAAGGTTGACAAGAGTGGACAACAGTTGACAGATTAACGAGAGGGAAAAGAGTAAGGAAGTGACCTCATTTGAAGAACGTGACATCGTGGAATGGGTTGACAAGGATTGTCAATGATTGACGAAAGTTCACTCCGTGGCGGTTTGCAAGAAATTGATTGTAAAACCACATAAAAAGGAGTCAAATGAGAAAGACAAGAAAATGCGCCTTCTGTGGAAAGGAGTTCACTTGTAACAGCGGTTCGCAGAGGTATTGTTCAGAACATTGCGCCGAGGCGGCAAAGGCTCAGCGCAAGAAGAAACAACAGGACTTTTTGAAGGCAGTCCAGCCTGTTATAGACATCGCCAGCCAGGAGTATCTCACATTCTCCAAGGCTGCCATCCTCATGGGATGCTCCCGTCAGTACGTTTACAAGTTGGTAAACGAGGGTAAACTACCTGCATCACGAATCAGCAGCCGGATGGCATTCGTTCGCAAGGCAGACATCGAGAAGATGCTTGCAGGCAATCCTTATCATAGAGTCTTGCCAGGCACTCCAACAAACAAGCCGTGCAAAACTTCTTCTTCTCTTTCGTCGAGAAAGGACAAGAATCAGATTGACGAATCACCAATGAGACTTGTCGAACCACTTGAATACATCTCTGGCGAGGACGTTATGGCAACCTACAAGGTAAAGAAGTCTTGGCTCTATGTTTCAGCCAAGAGAAACAACATACCTGTGTGCAAGATTGCAGGCAAAAACTATTATAGCCGCAAGCACATGGATGCACTCTTCGGAGTGACTGCCGAGATTGAAGCCTTGACAGAGTGGCTCACAACGGATGAGGCAGAAACACTCTATTCCACGACCAAGGAATCCTTGCGCACCCAAGCCTACCGTCGCCATATTCCCACCAAGCGAGAATATGGCAAGACCTATTATTCAAAGATACATCTGGATGAGATATATCATCCTGATTTGAAGGCGAGTGATGACTATTACACTACTGCCGAAGCTGCCAGAAAGTACGGCATGACCAAGAGCAACATCTGTGTTATCGTCAAGACAAACAATCTCACTAAGGTGAAAGTCGGAGTCCAGAACCTCATTGTCAAGGAGGAATTAGACCGAATAATGGCAAGCAGACTTGCACAATTCGGGGCTTACAGGCTCCAATAATGCCCAATAATAAGCATCAACTGCGTGAAAGTACAATTATCCATGAGTTATGAAAGGGTAAGTTGGTCACACTTTCATCATGCAGTTACTTTGCACTCGCTATGAGACGCATAGCCTTCGATTATCAACAAAACAAATTTCATACAAGTATGAGTAACATTTGCAAGACAGTAACCCTGCGTACACGTAAGATAAAGAAAGGTACGCAACTGAGCTTCTACCTTGACTACTATCCCGGCTACAGGGACGAGTCAACCATGAAGGTACAGCGACATGAGTCACTTGGCATCTACATCTTTGCCAAGCCCAAGAACCAGCGCGAGAAAGACTACAACGAGCGCATGACTGAGAAAGCCGAGGCACTGCGCTGCCGACGCTATGAGAGTATCGTAAATGAACGCTACGACTTCTTCGACAGAGAGAAGGAAAAAGGCAGCTTCCTCGCATGGTTCAAGAAGAAGGCCGATGCCAGGAACACCAAATGGCAGAACGTCTATAAGCATTTCGAAACCTTCTGCGAAGGGAAATGCACCTTTGGTGAAATAGACGTTGACCTCTGCAACAAGTTCAAGGAGTACCTTTATACCGCTCCACAGACCATCCACAAGAAGCAGAAACTGCACACCAACACCATTGCAGGCTACTGGTCAACCTTCCGTGCCGTGCTCCACACTGCCTACCGTGACCACAAGATCAAGGAGAATCCAAATGGCTTCCTTGACAGGATTGACACCATCCCTACGGAGAAGGAACACCTCTCACAGCCGGAACTCGTAAAGCTTGCTAACACCGACTGCAAGGAACCAGTGTTGAAGAAAGCCTTTCTCTTCTCCTGCCTCACTGGACTCAGAAAGAGCGACATCAAGGCGCTGACATGGAAGAAGATTCAACCATACGGAGATGGAGGCATGTATATCACAGTGCGTATGCAGAAGACTCAGCAGCTTGTGAACAATCCTGTCAGCGAAGAGGCTCTTGAACTCATTGGCTTCTATGACGGAGGACACGAACCCGATGCAAAAGTCTTCCCAAACTTCAAGGACAAGATGACAGGTACTACCTTGAAGAACTGGCTGAAGGCAGCGGGTATCACCAAACACATCACCTTCCATTGTGCCCGACATACTTTCGGCTCTTTGCAGGTTGATGCAGGTACAGGTATCTATACCGTCCAGCACATGCTCGGACACAAGAACGTGGAAACCACTCAGATCTATGCGAACATGGCTGACGAGAGCAAACGCGAGTCGGTCAATCGTATCACCTTGAAGCCAAAGATAACTCCGCAACTGAAAGTCGTCGGGCAGGGCTAAACCTATTTGTTGGTTCTATTTCTTCGAGAAATGAAACCAAAGATACTATTTTCAGGTCAAACACATGGAAAAATGAGAACCAACACGATTGGCTCTCATTTTTCGTTATACCTTTGCAAAGCAATTAAATAACTGTGAAAAAGGAGGAAAAGGACAAGTGTGAAAATCATACTCACTTCAAGTATGATTCACAAATAAACATAAATCATTGGCCTACAGACGAAAAGACGATACGTCATAAGCAAAATTCTTCTTAACTTTGCAGCGCATTTTCTGAAACAACGAACAATAACACATAAAGACAATGAAAATAGATTCACCATCTTCAATCACTTCACGTGAGGCATCCGTCCGACTCGAATGGATCTCCACAAGAATACTGCCGGGAGTTGCAGTTCTTCTTCTTTCAATTCCACTTTGCCAATGGGCTGACTCAAACCTGCCCGATGGCATCGTTCCTGTATCTATCATCTACCTGATGATTGTAATAATCCTATGGTCAATGTACATGGCTGTGCAGTATGCTTTCGTGGGTATGGTGCAGACGAGGAAAAACAAGGACAAGGTTACTATGGAGAATAGCAATCCTCACGAAGACGATGGGCAAGCACCTGTTTTTCTTTTGGAGGCAATGCCTATGGTTGCTGAGTCAAATGGAACTGAGAGTGTCTGCAATGCTGAGGTGGTCGAGGAGATAGCTGAGAAGACAATAGCTACAGATTCCAAAGTCATATCGGAAGAAGCCAATCATCCCGACAATGAGGCATTCACTGTTTCGGCTGCTTCTGCCAGTTCGACCTACCAGCAAGGTATTGATGACTTTTATCAGAGTCAGGCAGAAAGCCAGAAGAAAAAACTGGACACCATTCATGAATACCTTCTATACATCATGTCTCCTTTTGTCTATGAGGAAGACATGAACGAGTTCTGTACAGACCTTTTGAGATTCGCAATGGATCACAACTACCGCCCTGAGGTTGAGTGGAAGAGATTCAAGACAAAGCTGAGCAGCTTCGATGTCCGTCATCTGGTATGGAGCATTGCCATAAGGTTGGGACTTGGCAAAGGCAAGGTTTACAGCAACGATGATTGTGCCTGTTATATCGAACGCCGTTTTGCTTCATTGTGCGTAACAGCCAGTGGGGAGCCATTGTCGCATAGCACACTCAGGAACCTGACAGTCACATCCAACAGCGACCAGATACATTGTGACATCCAGGGTGCAGACGGACTGCTATTCCATATTCCTTCACAACTGGGCATAGAGAAAGACTGAAGATAATCTTTCTCACCTCTCCTATATCAATACATAGACATCACATATTGGAGTCACATCAGAAGCCAAACTTTGGTGTGGTCCTGATGTGCCTATGTCCTTTTGCGCTGAAATCTCACCCAAAATATTGTTGAAATCCCAATTGTCATTCATTATACTTACATGTTCGATATTGTCAAAATCCGCTTCAAAATCTTGTTTTATCCACAAATAACAGCCAAAAAGAAGGCTCAACTGCGTGATTGTTTCGTGATGCACCTGTTATTAAAAAGTGGCTTGCCCTCCGATTCGTAACGGGGTTCCTTTGCAGCACGATTCCACTAAAGGATCGTGTTGTAAAATGACAAATAAGGAATTAACGTTCAATGACCTTCCGCAGGTCGTTGCCGAACTTCGGGATGAAGTATCGGGCATGAAGGCGTTACTGCTGAACCTTCAGAACAGACCAACTCAGCAGCGAGAGAACAGACACCGCCCTGTCACGCCAGAGCAGGTTGCCGAGTACACCAACATTCCGCTTGCGACCATCTACCAGAAACTTGCAAACAGGGAAATCCCAGGCAGCAAGCCAGGCAAGCGATGGGTAATCTACCTTGATGAGATTGACAAGTGGCTTGAAGCGAACCGCAAGAATCCCATTCCTCTGACGGATGAGGAGCAGAACGCTGCCATCCTTGCATCGCACAAACGCAAGCCGAACAAGTCCAGTTGGAACGATGAAGGTTTAGCTCGACGAAGTCAACCTATTGCAAAACCATTTGACGGGGATAAAATCTAAAATCAAGCAATTATGAACAAGCAAAAAATTCATTACTGCTTCATTCTGTCCGAGGAACAGATGAAGTATCTACGCAGCAAGAAGTACAAGATGACACACTTCTCCCAGATACCATACTATAAGCCAGCAGGCAAACTGATCTTTTTTGAGAAGAGTGCCTTGCTCGACTGGATGCGTAACGTGAAGGTGAAGTCCGGGGATGAGATAAGGGAGGAAGCTCCCTTGCACCTCTCTGGTCTCAGCGTTCCTCGTTCTGAAAGAGCCCATGTATAACCATATATAAATATGTATGCCTATGGAGAACTCTCATTCTGAAACACGGCTCATCCTTTCCCTGTCGCTTCAGGACATTGACAATCTTGCCAAAGACCTGAAGCCAAGACAGAGGATGTTCCGTTTCTTCTCACTACTCCGTCATGCCGCAGAAACCGATGGCACGCAGACAAAGCGTAGCATCGACTACAGCGTACAAACGGGACAGGTAGGTGCTTAGCATTCCGAACTTGCCAGAGAATGGAACTGCAACCGCAGTACGGTCACCCGTTTCCTGAAGGAACTGGAGGCCGATGGACTCGTCAAGGTAAGCACGGGCAATGTATCGTCCCTGACAGACATCAAGTGTCTGCTTGGCTGGCAGCATGATAACGAGGTAACGCCGAACCTGTCGAGTGACAACGAACTTGTTTATCAACTAATCATCTGAACAACTATGGGAAAGATTGTATTATACACTAACGTAAAAGGAGGCGTAGGCAAGACAACCCTTTGTGGTATCTTTGCCACCTACCTTGCTAACAGCGGCAGAATCATTGCCGTAGTCGATGCCGACCTTCAGCAGTCCCTGTTCCGTCATCGTAAGCGTGACCTACAGCAGGATCCCGATGCCTCTCTGCCCTGGGAGATAAACACGCTCAGGGACAGGGCTCCTGAAGAGGTGGCAATAATCATGGAGGGCTTGAAGCAGTTGCCTTACGATGTCATCATTGACTGTCCGGGCAACCTCGTTGACCCGAACCTCGAAGTCATCTATTCCAATGCAGATATTGCAGTGGTGCCTATTCACTATGACAGCGACACCCTAGATGCCACGCAGATGTTCTGTGAGACATTCAAGGATCACTTCGGTGCGAAGATGTTCTTCGTCCCAAATGGCATTGTTTCAGTCGAGGAAAGGCGTGAACACCTCCAGCAGGAAAGAGATAAGGCCATTGAGCAGCTGAAGGCTTATGGCACAGTAACCCCACGAATAAAGCGAAGCGTGGTCATTAGCGACTACAATACGCTGCTTCCGCTGACTATCTATCAAAGGAATGCAGTCAAGTATGCCTTTGAACCCATTATCAATGAATTGCAGGAAGGAGGTGATGTATGATGGAAGCAGACAATACTTTCAGTGGCATCTTCGGCAATAAGCTTTCAACACCACAGAAGCCAGAGGCTCTGGCAAAGCAGGAAGATACACCTGTCATCATAGAGCAAACAATAACTGCCCCCACTGAAGACTCTGGACAAAAGACCATAAAAGAAGAGCATGAATCAAATGCAGCGGAGAAGACTGTTCACAAGCGTGGGCGCAGGAGGAAGGGTTATGACAGTACCGATGGCTCGACCGCCGATAAGGCCGGACACTTCTCTTGCATCTGTGACAAAGACCTCATAGCAAAGGTCAGGGCTATCGCCTGGCAGGAGCACTTGACCGTCAGGGCGGTCGTTGAAAGTATGTTCACCAAGTGCATCGCCAAGTACGAGAAGAAACATGGCCCTATCCAGATTGAACCCCATCAGCAGTCTGAAGAACTCTTCTGACTGTAACACCGTTTATCCTTTTGTGCAGACACCGAACTGAATGTTGTTCCGTGTCTGCTTTTTTTGTATAGCCATATAACGATGGCATACCTATACACTATGGAAGAATATAAGCCTATAGGCATATGCACATCCACAACGTATAGGGGTATATCCAGTATTAGCATATCCCAAGTATAGCTAATTATCCGTATAGTGTTATAGCGTGTATAAGGATATACTGTGTATAGGTGTATAGTTTGTACAGTCTTATAGGAGATATTGGCATATATGGTTATACAGGGTATATATGTATAGGGTTATAGCATGTATGAATGTACAGGGATATAGGCATATAGCTTTACATTTGGCACGACGGCTTTGCAATGTATAGCCTTATATAGATATACGGTTATACATTAGCGGAGTTTCTGCAATCTCTTTTGTGGCTGCCATTTGTATAACTCTATATTGAGTATAGCCCTATAGGTGATATTCAAATCAAAGGCAAGAGTCGCAATGTTTGGTATTTTGCAGATGTGGTTAAATGCGCAGCAAATCTTGTTATGCCAATGGGCTGGAAATGCACGGCAGATTTCTCGGCACTAAACTATCCCATATGCTCATTTTCCTTTTCCCTTCTTTCAAAGATTTGCGACAGTAGGCCGTCGGAAATGTCCTCGCCTTGAAACCGATGCGATGTCTTATCATTCAGGCAGCCGAAGCCACAGAAGCCTCAGAAATGCCCAAATTCGGGTTTTCGCCATCCCAGAGGTGTGATTACCCACGAAAGGATTTTGACGCTTCCTAAAGCCATTTTCGAGTCTTTGTAGAGGCTTACACGCTGGCTAGGCCATCCGTCCACACCTGTATAGTCATTTTTCACACCTACGGGCACTGGGCTTGCCCATGTGCCACATTTTTACAGTATCGGGAAGCTCACTACCCGTTCCGATTTTCATCGGACGGAGATTTGACCAGATAATTCTGCAAGCAGAGGTCATGGAATCTGGCATGAAGGTGTTCCCACACATGGTCGGCCATGAATGGCAGCGATTAATCTCTGGCAATTTTATCCAGTCAGTCTAATCGGCTTGCCGATGCCACTTTTTCAAAGTCATGGGAAGCCTAATTCCCCAATCCTCCTTCGGGACTTGGAAGACAGACCAGATAAAATTGCAAGCAATGGGGTTTGTAGTGACTATGAAAACTCTTCAAGCGACTGTCATCTGCACGAATGAAATCTGGTAGCAAGATGATACCAGGGCAACTTCTTTCCCATACTTCAAACGAGCTTGCTCCGCGCAGCAGAATCTGTACTCCCGAACCGAGTTAATTTCTGTTAACTCTTATTAGGCTTAGCGTTTTTTCAAAACACTGTTCGACGCAAGCGTCGCATGATGATAAAATCCGCAGCATTTTTACGTGGCTTACGAGAGTCGTTTCCGACACGTCGGAGCTCGCTCCGTTAGCCATTCGACGGTAAGGATGGGTAGCCTAATACCCCTACCTACTATCGATGTCGGGGAAACTAGCCAGATAAAACAGCAAGCTTGTAGGGTTACTATGACTTTGATGGTTCTTCGAAACACGGTATTCAAAATGATAAATATCTGGCAACATCATGCCTGGACAGATATGCAGAAGAGGCTTGCCTCTGTCCACTCAAAAGTAAGGAGGGGCAGCCTAATACCCCAGCCATCTATCGATGTAAGGGGAACTGACCAGATAAATAAGCAAGCAATTAGGGTATGAATATGACATCAATAAAGGTAAAGTTCAGGCCATCCACGGTGGATGGCAAGGAGGGAGGTCTCTATTTTCAGATCATCCACAACCGAGTAGTCCGTCAACTGAATACTGATTACAAGGTTTTTGCAGAGGAATGGGATGCTGAGTCTGAAAGCGTTATCGTAAGTGGTAACCGCTCAAACCTCTTGTTGGGTATTCAAGAACGTCTGGCATGGGATGTGTCCCGTCTTGAAAAGGTCGTCCGCTCGTTGGAAACGGAACGTCGTCGCTTCACGGCAGACGACGTGATCACCATGTTCCATAAACTGACCAAGGAGTCCTCCCTCTTTACCTTTATGCATGGTGTCATAGCTCAACTGAAACAGTTGGGTAAAGTACGCACGTCCGAGACCTATACTGCCACACTTAATAGCTTTATGACATTCCGAGACGAGCAGGATGTTCCACTTGACGACATCAATTCTGACATGATGCTCATGTATGAAGCCCACCTGAAAGCTAGAGGTGTTCGCATGAATACCATATCGTTCTATATGCGTAACCTTCGGGCTGTCTATAATCGTGCAGTTGAAAAAGGATTAACACCGCAGAACAATCCCTTTCGTCATGCCTATACAGGAGTGGATAAGACGGTGAAACGAGCTATACCTATCAAGGCTATTAAAGCCCTAAAGGTGTTAGACTTATCCACGAAACCTTCATTGGACTTCGCTCGTGATATGTTTATGTTCAGCTTTTACACAAGAGGAATGTCCTTTGTGGATATGTCATACCTCAGAAAGACAGACATACAAAATGGTATTCTGACCTATCGAAGACGAAAGACAGGTCAGGAACTGACCATCAAATGGGGGAAGTGTATGGCTGAAATCATTGCCAAATACCCTGAAAACAAAACAGACTTTCTACTCCCTATCATCAAAGAGCAAGGCAATGAGCGGAGGCAATCTGACAATGCCCTGCATCTGGTCAACTATCGCTTAAAGGAACTTTCCACGATGCTGAAACTCCAGCGACCACTCACCATGTATGTGGCTCGTCACTCATGGGCGAGTGCAGCCAAGGCGGAAAATGTGCCTCTATCTGTCATCAGCGAAGGAATGGGACATGACTCTGAGGCAACCACACAGATTTACCTTGCGTCATTAGAAACGTCGGTGGTCGATAAAGCAAACAAGATGATATTGGGATTGCTGTAAATAAGGATTTGTTTAGCAAAATTCTCAATCTCTTTCTAAGAGACGTAGAATATTAGAAACACCTGTAAATACGACAATTCTGACAGTTTTGTTTGCCAATTTGCTAAACAAAGTGAAATAATGAGCGTCAAAATGCAATTTTTTATATAATAAGGTGGAATTTGCAAAAAAAAATGTACCTTTGTACCCAAATATCCATCTCTTAGAAAGAGACGAACGTATTATACTCGACAGAGACCATGTTACTAAAAGGCTAATAACATTTTACAATATAATGATAACAAAATGTCCAAAATGCAATGTTCCCGTACAAATAAATGAGAAGGCATATTCGGGAATAGTGAATCTTGATTATGTTTGTCCTGTCTGTGGAAATCGATTCACAATTCAACTAAACAATCAGCTAGGCGGACAGACTAGACAGCCTGTGCAACCCGATGCTACCACCCCAAATTATCAACAGTCACCTTATCAGGCTACTCCTGAACAACAATATGCCCAAGCAAGCACAAGCCAAGTGCAAAGCCCATTGTTAGAAGAAGCGCCAACCAAGCGTTCTATTCTCATATGGGTTGTGCCACTAATTGTGTTACTTATATGCGCAGGAATAGGAGGATGGTTCTATTACCAAAAAGTATATTTACCAGAGAAGATAGACAGGGAAGCGCCTAGGTATTATACTATTGCAAATGCAACAAATATCAGAACGTCAAAATCATCTGGAGGGGATTTTAATAAGATAGGCTCTGTACCATTTGGTAGTGAACTTATTACCTACAGTTATGATGCAGATTGGAGCGAGGTGAAAGACGCTAATGGAAATAGAGGCTTTATTGCTTCAAATTTCATTGTTGAGAAATCCGACTTTTATAGATTGAATAGCATATTTGGAGATGCTTCATCCCGAGATATAATTGAAACTGTAAAATGTAGAAGAGCATTATTAAACTATTTTAAAGAGCATAATTATATTGGTAAAATAGCACAAAGCGACTTACCAAATATTGTACCACAAGTACAACCAAATTCCCAGAATCAATGGCAGGTGTTTACAAGAGCTAAAGGCGTAAAGCCTAATAGTGTATATTTTTCACGCGTGACTAATTCTGCATCAAAATTCACAGACTTTGCTGTGGTCATTACAAATATTAGCACACAAGATAAACGACTTCTATTATTCACTTTTGCAGACGATGAATCTTCATCCTTAGTTTATGAAGAGGAAACATCAGCAAGCTATATAGAGAATATTTACAATTACGGCAATGGAAATTATGGAGTAGCTTATTATTATGCATATTAATCACAGACAGAAGAAAAAACATAATTGGGCTTTAATTTTACTCTATACGGTGTCCTTCCTAATACCAATTGGAGGGCTTGCTGCTCTATACCTTTATTATAATGGGGAACTACAGAAAATCCCGGAGGCTAAAATTGTAGTAATTTCCAAGCAAGATATGAAACTACGAGTATATGACTATAAGGGTAATAAGGTTGTAGAGTACGGAATTGCATGTGGAAAAAACTATGGCCAAAAATATAAAGTTGGTGATATGAAAACGCCTGAAGGAATGTTTTATGTATCTGGCATAGAAGATGCTTCTGGCAGAACCCATGATTTTGGCGATGGAAGAGGTGCAATCCCTGGCGCTTATGGACCGTATTTTATCCGTTTGGATACTCCTGGTCACAAAGGTATTGGTATTCATGGTACTCATGATCCAGAGTCTATTGGTACTCGAGCCACAGAAGGATGTATTCGTCTTCACAATGAAGATGTAGCCGAGCTCGCTCATCTAATTTACCCTGGAACAATGGTAATTGTTACATCGTCATTCCTTGATTACGAGCAAGAAACAGTAGCTGCAAAGGGTAAAAACGAAACTATAGATAAAAATAAAGAGCAGAAAAATAAGGAGAAAGACAATGTCGTAACTGTTGATAAAACAGCAGACCCATTATTAGAACCCCAAGGAAACATAATCGATAACTACGAATAAGATGGAATACTCATTAATAGCAAATTCCGGAATACAGTTATACACATTCCCATTTGAGATTGATTTAAATAGCAATTTCAAACAATGGTTCCATGAATGGTATGATAAAGAGGAAGGTGTACATAAGCTTGATCTAGTGGAAAGAGTGAAGAGCGATGAAGGTTTCTTTTTCTACAACAAAAAGGAATTGATAGATAAGGGATACATGACCGCATTCGAAACCAAACAGGTTGTTAACCCTGAGGAAGTTCGAGAAGATGGTATCGTGCATCCTCTCGCAGGAAACATTGAGAGCACAGAGGATATGCAAGAAGAGATATACTCGATGTCGTTTACCGACAAGCAATGTAAGCTTTCATTTTATGAGAATCAATGGATTCCACTTCCATATTTCCGCAGAAGGGTTCCTGCCCTAAGATTTGATTTCGGAGCATTCAATTGGGTTCGTGTGAAAATCATTCCACAAGACAGTCAAAATAGCAAGCTCAACTACATTGCTTTATTGGCTATTGACACGAGAATGAATTATGAGGCTACACAACTACAAGAAACGCCTGTATTTCCTGATAATTTCCAAAACGAACTAACGTTCCAGGTGTGTTCGGACGAGATGTTACTAATGGATTATTGTTCTGAGGCAACCGAACAATGCAGTTATATAAATGAGTATCTCCGTAAGTTAGTCCATCCAGATGCTCGTTCAATTTCAAAGATTAAAGGAGAGAAACATAAGATGTCCTATATTGCCACCTATTTTTTGCTTGTTAACTATCTGGCTTCAAAGGATGTCTTTCCAACCCTAAAGTTATACAAAGATGAGAACGTAATTGTAAAAGATGTTGACATGTTCATTGATATCGGTAACTCTCGCACCACATCAATATTGGTTGAAGATGCACAAAATGGTGATTTCACTAAAGTACCCTTGCTGAGTCTTACTGATTTGTCTTCTAGCGTTGAACTTACCGAGGACGGTCCTCGCATAAAACGTTATGATCATCCCTTCGATATGCGTTTAGTATTCCGCAAAGCGAATTTTGGAGAAATTGGACCACGTGATAGCCGTCAATTCGTATATCCATCTATCGTACGATTAGGTAAAGAGGCCAACGATTTGATTCATAAGTCTACAGAGGAATTTTCACCAGAAACGTTATTTACATATTCCAGTCCTAAGAGATATTTGTGGGATAAAGAGGCAGCACATCAAGAATGGCAATTTCTTGTCCTTAATGGTGAAGAACAAAATCCTATTCTCGAGTTAAACGGTATTACGAATCAGCTTAACAGTAATGGAACTGTCGATCCTGATGGAATAGGTGGTGGAAAACATACCTATTCGCGTAGTTCCCTCATGACATTTGGATTTTTAGAGATCCTCTCTCAAGCCCGAATGCAAATCAACAGTGAAGATTATCGAAAGTTCCATGGTGAGATAAATACACCTAGAAGAATAAAGCGACTAATCGTGACCTGTCCTATTACGATGTCACAATATGAACGAGAGACATTAATCAGATGTGTGAACGGGGCAGTTAAATTATTAGCTAATTTTGAAAAATCAAGCCTTACTACTGATCTGCAAACCGAAAAATTCAATATCGAAGTAATACCATCTTATCGAAAAGAAGGCAAGAATGTTTGGTATTATGATGAAGCTACATGCTCACAATTAGTATACCTCTATGGAGAGATAGGGCATAAGTTCAAAGGTAATAGCAAAGAATTCATTAACCTTTATGGCAAAAAAGACAGTAATGGTAGAACATCATTTACAGTAGGATCACTCGATATAGGTGCAGGCACCTCCGACTTAATGATAAATCAGTATCATCTACAAGAAGGTCAGGATTCCGTAATTATTCCTTGCCCCTTATTCTACGACAGTTATTACTATGCAGGTGATGATATGTTACAAGATTTAATCCGCGAGATTTTATTATCAGGAGATTTCTCGGCTCTTGTTAGCCAAATAGGTAATGACAATCATGGACAACAGATGATTAAAGATTTCTTTGGGCACAACTATAATGGTCAGTCTATTTCACAAAGAATCCTAAGAAGAGACTTCAATATCCAGGTATTGATGCCTCTGGCTTGTCATTTCCTTGAATTGCTACGTACAAAGAGTCATGATTGTTCTGTACTCTTTTCGGATGTTTTCGAAGATGAGGAACCAAACGAGAAAGTACTTAAAGGATTTAGGGATTTCTTTGGTTTTAATTTCCAAGATCTAGAATGGAAATATAATAGTGAGGTTGTTACAAATATTGTGATGAAGTCTTTCGACGCATTAGTCAAGAAGATATCTGCTATTATGTACACATACAATTGTGATATTATTGTATTATCTGGGCGCCCTGCTACCCTACCTCCTCTTAAAGATCTGTTTATGAAGTATTATGCAGTAGCCCCCAATCGCCTGATACAGTTGTCTAGCTATTATGTAGGAGACTGGTATCCCTTCGGAAATAATACAGGCTATATACGTAATCCAAAGACAGTAGTGGCTGTAGGTGCAATGATTGGTTTTTATTCTTCAGATCTTATACAATTCTCTAATTTCAAATTAGACAAAAGCGAATTAAACAAATTGCAATCTACGATTAATTATATAGAAACCCCTGATTCTGTTTTGCTCAATACGCAATACTGCCTTACTCCTGTTCAAAATAGAGGAGAAATACTCGTTAAACAGCTACCTGCCTATCTCAAAATCAGACATGAAAACTTTGACAGTTATCCTAGTAGGCCACTCTATGAAATAGACTACGATTTCGGAAGTATCAGAAATCGCATGCGCAGACAGAACGAAGATAGCAACCCGAATATGACAGAAGAGGCATTATCTAATCTTGCAAATGGCGAAATAAGCCGTCTCAAACGTTTACTACCTTATAGAGTCATTCTTACCAGAGACCCTGGAGAAAAAGAAGAAATTCATATCGAACAAATTATTGACAATCAAGAAAACGATGTGACCGAAACAAACATACGCCTTAGCGTTCAAAGCTTAGGGCCGACAGATTGTTATTGGTTGGATTCTGGTATTTTTGATCTCTAAACAATTACAATTATGCAAAACGATATTTCTATACAAGATATAAATCATTTGCTTCATGTTGTTGAACAGTCGATTAAATGGGCCAATACTCATGAAGAGAACTCTTTCCCTTTTTCAGCATTTAAGGAGAAAAGGCGTGAACTAAAGAAGATTAAGTTTGCACTCGAGGAGAAGTGTTCTGCTGCAGCTTATGGTGAAAGTCAGAATGGTAAGTCATATCTGATAAGCAGTCTGCTTTCTTACGAAGGTGAAGCGCTTACCATTTCTGGTGGTATTGGGGGGAAGTTGTATAGCTTCATCGATGATATCAACCCGAGTGGTGGCAATACTTCCAAGAAAGAATCAACTGGTGTCATCACTCGATTCACTGTTCGCCCTGACGATTCACCAGCAGCTCATGACAAAGTAAAAGTTCGTTTGTTAACAGTTGCTGACATTGTATCGCTGCTTGCAGACTCATATTATAAAGATGTGAAGATCAATGCTGCCGATTTGCTACAGACAGACGACATTAATAGCAGTCTTGAAAAACTGTTACCAACTATTATTGACAAGTCTTATCAACAAGATTATATTGATGAAGATGACATCTATACGATTCATCAATTTCTTGACACATCAATAGGTAGCAGTTCAGCTAATGTGTATGGATCTAAGTTCTGCGCCTTAGTCGCACCAAAAATTAGGCAAATCTCACCGAGCAACTGGAGCAAAGTTTTCAGTATGCTTTGGAACAACAACCCGTCAATCACGTCTTTATTTGACCGGTTGATTTCTGATTATATGAAGTTGAAATTCAATCAAGTAGTATATGTTGACTTTGCTGCCATTTTGCGACAAAAGGGTACAATTCTTGATATTACATGGCTGGATTACTTGTTTAATGATAGTACAGTTGAAATCAACTCCAATTACGATCAACTCTGTGATGTTTATGATGAACAAAATCATCTACTATTCAGCGGATTTTCTAAGGCTTCATTTTCTGCACTCGTAGCAGAACTTACCTTAGTTTTACCAGAATCTACTACGACAAAGCGAACATTTCTTAAAGACTTCGATTTGTTAGATTTCCCTGGTGCACGCCATAGAATGAAACTGCCCGAAGCAAGTATACAAACCGAACTTTCTATGATGTTGCGTCGTGGTAAGGTTTCTTATTTGTTCGACAAATATTCAGATTCACTTAGAATCAATTCCATTCTGTTTTGCCAAAACATGGACAAGCCCGAAAGTGAATTAGGTGAGGTGTTGAACGATTGGATAAACAAGAATATCGGTAAAACACCTGAAGAACGGGCAGAGCATATTAAGCACACTAATTACACTTCTCCATTCTTTATTATATCTACATTTTTTAACTGTGATTTACAGCGAACTAAGGAAACACCTTTGTTTACTCAGACTGTACCATTATCTGAAAGATGGAAAACTAGATTTGAGAATCATCTCAGCAACGAGGTTATTAAACCGAGTATTTATCAGTGGTTCGAAAAGTGGGTACCCGTTGGATCAGGCTTTGAGTCGGAATCATTTCAAAACATATTCATGTTGAGAGATTACTTCTGGTCATCAAATCAGCAAGTGTTTAAGGGATACGAACCTGGAGTTAGTGGAGAAACGGAAATAATAATGCATCCTGAATATCCCAATTATATGGAGGATTTAAAGCAATCATTTATTACGTTTCCATTTGTTAAGCAGCATTTTAGAAATCCAGAAAAATCATGGAACGAAGCTGCCTCTCTTAATCATGACGGTTCACAAGCAATTATTCAGTCTTTAGAAAGAATTGCAGTGGTGATTGATGATGCTCGATGTCAAAAGTATCATCAAGAGGTTAGAATAATCAGAGATCAATTACTTGAGTCTTTACTTCGACATTATATCTCTGGTGAAGAAACAGATAAGCGTGAATCCATCAAGCGTACTGCAGGTGAGATCAAGTTTGGACTTGACATGCTTTCACCTTCGTCATTTGGCATGCTCATCAATAATTTTATGGTCAGTGCTCATGATATTCGCTTTCTTGCCACCGACATTGTACTCCATAAAAAAGAATTGCCACAAGACTTTACTCTTATAAATGTTTTGCGTCTGAATGCAGGTATCAACCCTTCTGATGGCAAAGAGATAAACTTGAAAAAACTATGTGATTATTATCATACTGATGAGCATATGCTTCGTAATGGTCTGAAGATGCAAAACATTAATCTGGATGATGTCATATCCGGACAAAATGAAACGATGACTACAGAGGCTGATATTCTTGCAAGAAACATTTCTGTTTACTGGTTAGAATTTATAGATGCTGCTGCTTACAATCTAAGCAAGCGCCTTATTCATTCTGATAGAATTGCATTTATGTATGGCGTATTGTATAAGAGATTTTGCTTGCAACAAGTCATTGCGAACAAAATTCAAGAATATGCAAATACGATTGAAGATAGAGATGTACTCTCAAATATTATTGCAGATTCAATATCATTGCTACTTAATGACTTTGTGACATCTGTTGGTACGAAACTTATGACATCCGAGGATAAACAGAAATCACTGAATAATGCAGAAGAACTACACATCCAAGTTGATATACAAGACGATCAGCGACAGGAAGTTCCCAATCTAAAAGAAACTATGGAGGCATTCGAGAAATCTGTCGAAACACTCAGGTTTCAGGCTTTCGATCAAAACAGTCAAAACCTTTTACGTAAACTTCCATTATGGGATAATTTCAAAAGATGGGAGAATTTACTCATCATGGGGCTGATGCTGACAAGCGATGTGATTGAAATAGACGAAGCAGCCAACAAAGAAATGGAGATTATTATTGATGAATGTAAGTCGGTTTTAAATTAAGGTGTATGGTTCGATTTATAGATAAAAAGCCATTGTGTACTACCCAATTAAAGAATTTCTGTGAGATTCAAGGTATTGGCAATGATCCAATCTACATGCGATTTAGCAGTGTAGATAGTATAATCCTGCGATATATACCAGAGGAATATCAGCACTTTCTAGCCCGTCCAGATTATTCACCCGAAGACGATGCTATTGTATGGTTTGCTCCAGAATGGACAGATACACCTAGACGATTAAACGATCTCTATGGTATAGAAAAAGAAAAATATGAGCGCATTTATGAATCTACCTTCAATTGTTACAACCAATTAAAATCTAAAATCCATGGCGAGGCTTTGGGCATTCTTAATGCAGCCATTAAGTTTGTAGATAAAAAATTTACCTTTTGCTATGACAATAAGGTGGTTTGTGTAGCATGGGGCATGAAACTCAGAGATAGTATATACGATGCAAAGGGAAGTGTCGTTTATAACTTTTCTCAAACTAAAGGATACTCAATTATTTTTGACCCAGGAGAAGGCGGAGACCTCGCAGAACCTAATGATAGAATTATCCGCAGAAAAGAAAAGGCAGAATTAGTAACAGCAGACATACCAAAATTGATTCCCAAACCAGGGTATCAATTCCTTGGGTGGATCCCTCAAGTACAGGGTACAATCGTTACATCCGATTTGATTTTTCATGCTCAGTATCGTCAAGACGCAATAGATCCTATAGCAGGTCCAGCGGTAGAAGAACCACAGGTAGTACCTACTCATACACTACGTTTCTTATCTGATGATAATTGTCAATTCGAAGGGCAAACCGAAATGAAGGTAGAAGACGGCTATCAACTATCGGAGAGCGACTACCCGCATGTTGTTCCTAACAACGGCTATGAATTTGATTGTTGGGATCCATTCTTTGTTGGCCCCGTTCATTCTGATATGAAATTCCAAGTTCGGACTAGACAAAAGTTCTTTGATGTAAACTTCCAACCAGGAAGATTTGGCAGTTTAAAAGGTGTGTCTCCGATTATGGTACCTGCAGGTAGTAGACTTTCGCAAGAACACATCCCACAGGTAATCGCTAATTCTGGTTATCTTTTTTCTGGTTGGAATGTAGAACCATTAAACTACACAGTATCTGATAACTGCACTTTTACTGCCACTTATTATCACATCCCATGGTGGCGACGCTTCTTCATATGGTTTGACACTTTTGGCTGTTTAAAGTGGCTTTTGCTCCTACTGGCCTTCCTTCTGCTTTCATGGCTTTTCTCGTGGATATTTCCTGGTTGTCATAGTCTTCGTTGGAACCATTGGTATCATCCTGTAGATGTAACAGATAATTCTTTGTATGTTGTATCAGAGCCAACAGATACAATATACATTCCAAAGACCATTTATGGACAAGAATATATACAATCTTATGATACTGTTGCTGACCCTTCAGACATTCGAGATCAAGTTCAGAACCGTGGAGGAAACATCAATGCATTTATGCGTTTTTCTATAATATGGAATCAAAATCAAGACGATATCGTAGATTTAGATGCACATGCCGTTCAGCCAGATAAGAAAGAGATTTACTATGGTAGTTATCGTAGCAAACCAACATCTATGTCTGGCCAACTTGACGTAGATGATATTCGACCTAATCACACTGGTGTGGAAAATATTGTATGGACAGATCCATCAAAGATGAAGGATGGTACCTACACGCTGTTCATCCGCAATTATGATGGGGGAGATAATCATGGAGCAAAAGCCGAAGTCGCTTTCAATGGTAAACTATGGCATTACACTATCGACAAACCTATCATCAAAGGTGAAGATATTCCTATTGCTCAAATTAAGATTTATAACAATGGACATAATTTCTTTGTTCACCATTCAAAATATCTTGATTCTGATGAACGAAATAATAACTGAGAAAATATATAATTATGCCTAAGAAAATAGCAATTTTAAATAATGTAACAGAGTATTCCCCTGCTGATTTGGCTTCCTACATTCAGCAAGGCATAGTTACGCTCGATGAACTTTGTAATAGCACCGATGGCGATTTTACTGCTAAAATGAAATTAGATGTGGAGGAAATTCTCGCTGGTAGTGAGGATGCTGATTTCAAACGTGTAATGAAATCCGAATCCATTTACGACCTACAAGAATTTCTCAATAAGTACCCCATGGGTAAACCAGAGCATCTAGAAGCTGTCAGAATCAAAAAAGATAAACTTGAGGCAAAGCCTATCTATGCGGTACCCCCAATTGCTCCTGAGTTTGAGGATGGTTCTGATGAAAACGAATGGATTAATATAAAGAACTCTGACGATATCAATCTTTTTCTTCAATTCAAGGAGAAATATCCTAATAGTAAATACACTTTTGAAGTAAACAAGGCTATTACCCAAATTAAGAATAGTGAAGCGACTCAAAAGAAGTCTACAGCTATCCTTAAAGCGCTTATTCAGCAAGCCAATAGCGCAGATGAGGTTAGTCGAACGATTGTTAAGTTGGTCAGAAATGAGACAATCTCAATCCAAACACTTATTGATCTCATTAGTAAGGACCATAATCTTTTGTCATCTGTAGCATGCTGCAATATTATAGAACAAGGAATACTTAACCGTACAGACTTGTCTAAATGTGGTATAGCTGATGATTTTATCAATAAGATGCTAGGCAAAGCCCCTTCAATAACATTTGATCCTGCACGTCCATTATTCTCTATTGCTGAACCATGTACGGAGGTGTATTTTTGGGGCATTCCTTCATCAGGAAAAACTTGTGCCTTAGGTGCAATTCTTAGTACAGCCAAAAGCGGATTGAATTCAAGAAGCATGATACCAGACAACAATTGTCAGGGCTTTGGATACATGAACCGTTTGTCCTCTGTATTCTCTTCTGGAAAGGTTTGTCGTTTGCCTGGTGGCACCCCTGTTGCTTCTACTTACGAAATGCGTTTCGAATTAGAGGATCAAGAGAATGCTATTCATGATCTTGCATGCATCGATCTTGCAGGAGAACTGTTTACATGTATGTTTATGAAGGATGCTGGTGAGGAATTACGTGAGGATCAAGAACAAGCTTTAGGCACACTTCATAATATCTTACTCAACAATCGTTCAAACAATCGAAAGATTCATTTTTTTGTAATTGAGTATGGTGCAGAAAACAGAATATATAATGGTCTTCCCCAATCAGAATACCTCAATTCTGCAGCAGTTCATCTCAACAATATGGGGTTGTTTAATGACAACACTGATGCAATCTACGTATTAATTTCTAAGGTTGATAAGGCCAAATATGAAGGGTCACTCGATCAGCACCTCATGAAATACATGACCAAGAACTATCTTGGCTTCTACAATAATCTCCTGCGTATTGCAAAAGAAAACAATATCAATAGAGGTAAGATCAGTATTGTCCCATTCACTATTGGCGACGTATGCTTCAAGGATTACTGCCGTTTTGAGACATCTTCTGCATCAAAAATGGTTGAATTGTTGATGCATTATTCATATACCCGCAGAAAGGGATTTTTTAATAAGATATTTGACTTGTTTAGGTAATCATGAGTAAGATAGAATTATTAGTTCAGAAAGCACAAGGTGGCTTGAGAGATATTTATATCACCAACAAAGGCGAATGGTATCGTAAAACATATGATATGCGCAACCACATCAGCAAGTTGCATTTAGGCAATTTGTTTTATGTGCTCAATTCTAATCCACTAGGGACATTCTTCACAATTGTACGCCCGTTGGATGTAGGGCGAAGTGGCGACTATGAAGCTGCATGGATTTTTATTCCATCTACTATATCTGTATTAGCTGATGATTTGATAAAGATAGTGTCTTTAGCCCAGCAAGATATTTTAAATGGAACAGAGCAATTTGACAATCTGTCCCCACTACTCGGTAACGTGTATCCCGATTTGCAATATATCGACTATAATCCTGTTCAGCAGACACATGCATTGGCTTATCGTTTGTATGGACAAAATACTGACTATGTTTACTTGGGAAGTCTACTACAGAAAGGAATAGACCAATCTTACTATAAGAAATATCAGGCTGTATTTTTCTTTGATTTCGCTACGAGAAACTCCATTCCGTCACAGATTATTTCTCAAATGGCTGATCTGTCTAAGATGGGCTTTGAACAACCGGCGTTTTTGTTTCCTCCACAGCATGAATTACCCAATGGTATTCAGGCTTTCTTGGGGCAATCTCCTTTCAATTCAATGCCCATTAAGGTCGCTTTAGGTACCAATGTTCAATTACAATTGCTTAGGCCTGGCTTCGAAGATATTGTTACCACCATCAGGGTGAACCAGCCTCGTCAGATTTTGAACTTACAAGGTGAAATACCGTGGGAGAAACAAATCACAAGGAAAAAATTCCGAGTATCTATAAAGGGCCGTGAAGTTAACCAGTACCAGATATATGTAAATGGTATTCTTCTTTTGGAAGATCATCCTATTTCTATTCCTGAACGTCAAGCAAAATCAGCTAGAATAGAGATTAAGAAAAGTGGTTGTGTCCCATATACAGGCATGCACGATTTGTCTTCTGACGCTCCAATCTTTCTTAATCTTACAGAGAGAGTTCATGTTCGCCCAGGAGGATATGGGAATGAGGGCAGTAAACCATTCTATGCTAACTGGAAGTTTATTCTAGGTGCAGCATTTTATACATTGCTAATTCTTTGTCTTGGTATTTCTATCGGAACAGCTATCGAAGGAAATAACCATGTAAATGATAGCATGTCTAATATGGAAATTGTTGGGGATACAACAAATACAGATAACACTACAAATATAGTTGGTGGTGGGAACAAACGTAAAACGAGCCCTGACAAAGATAAGTGGAAAAAAACAAAAGATAATACTAGCGATAAAGCAAAAGGACAAGAAAATCCACCGAATAATGTTGGCAGCCAAAAAGATCCCAATCTATCTCCTCAAAACACTTCGAGCGATGAAGAATCATTTAAACAACCCTAAAATTATTAGATTATGATATTTGAATATACATGTCCAAGATGTAACAATAAGTTTACATCACCAATGAACGCAATAAGAGAATATGTCGCATGTCCATATTGCCAACAGCAGATGGCTAGTAATAACATTTCTTTAGTAATAGATAATCCTGTGAATGCAGGTTCTTCAACAGTCAGACCAGACAATCCACAAACTGTTCATGGAAGACCCGTCCATGGAAGACCCGTTCAAGGTAAACCCGTCCAAGGTAAACCTGTACAAGGTCGTCCAGTCCTTGCTCAACCGATTCAGGCTCAACCTGTAATCACTATGTCCCAACCCAATGACATCACTCCTCCTCCTGTTTCGTCACAGTATGCCCCCCCCGAGGATAAGCCTGCTATGCAACCAGTTGTGGCTCCTATTGATCCAATAGAACCCATTGCCAATGGGCATGCTCCTATAGCATCTACTTCAAATAATCCTTTTGAAAACAATCCTAGTAATGTTGTAGCTCCCGAACAGGATAACCGCATGAACGAAACGCCTACTGAGGATGAAACGCTCGATGATATGCTAATCAACAAATCACTTGCAGCTGTGGACGAAACAGAAGAACAGGAAGATTATGATGTTGAAGTAGCAGATGAATTGAAAGATGCGTTCGACAACGGAAATCTTGCCAATCCTCACCCACTAAAGAAGGGAAAGTTGTTTGCTGTATTCGGAGGACTTATTATACTACTCATAGCAGTCTGTTATCTCCTGTTCTTTAGTAAGAGTACTAATACAGAACAAGATGGAATAGAAATGGCGAAGAACAATGAAAAGGCTGCTGTTGACTCTTTGAAAGCATATGCCCAAGCTAACCCAGATGCAGGTATCAAGGAGTATTTTATGATAGACTTGAATCAAGATGGTCAGAAAGAAGTGCTAGCTAATTCCGACAAGCAATTAATTGTTTATGGAGCAAAGGGAGGCATTGCAACTCAACTTTATAACAAGCCTGTACTCGAGTGGGTATGGCTACGTGGCAAAGGCTTGTTTGTGGTCTTTAGCAGTGACGATCAGTCAGAAGGTAGTGCCGTATGGCTTAAACAGAATGTAACTACACTCGTCGAAGATTCTACCCAAGAGAATTACTCACACACTAAAGGTAAGTTTGCAAAATCACAGAACGGCAGTATCACAAATGTTTCAGAAGATGACTATTATGGTTTTATCAATGTAGTAATCAAGAATTACACAAAGTTAACTCCGATTAAACTTCAATAATATATTATGAAGGAAAATAGAATACTTGTTTTGACATTAATATGTCTTAATTGGTTGACAGCCAATGCTCAAGTTTCCACCTATACATTACCCAGCAATAAGGAGCAGATTGATAATTTATGCCAAAATGATGCTGAGTATGCCGAAAAGGTGCGTACTGAACAAATGAAACTAAATCACTGGGAGCTATTTGCAAAAAATAATCTTGCTTCTAACGAGGCCAGCTTTACTAATGAAGATAATTCCAACCCAGCTTTAGTAAACAGCAATAGAGAAAACGCGGTCTGGGAAATAGATGGGGTTGTTTATCGAATGCCAACAGCGAGCGAAATGTCATTTATTGCTGCGCCTTATAAGTTAGGGCCAAAAGACGAAATGCCACTATTTAATAAATCGAGTAAACTATATAATAATTTGGAGTTTGTAAAGATTGGGCATAATGGGGGAAAGTCTTTCTATTCAGACTATATTAGCAAGGGTAAGAATACAATCTATGCGTTGAGGTTTAAAGACAATATCGAGAAAAAGGGAGAAGACAATCCGGATCGTTGGGCATATCGTTATGATTTAAGCGAAACTAAACTTACTGTCACCATGAAGTATATAGGTGCAGACTCTCGTATAAAGAAAGTAAAAGACATAGATGATGACGAATGGTGGAACGGGCAAACTGGCAAACAGGTGATTGTATTGCCTGTTTATAGTGGAGGTGTTTCTTATTATATAAATAATGAGGAATTTCTAAACATCAATAACGAAACAGTAACAATTTCTTCTCAACGTATGTCGACATGTTTCATTCGCCCGTTTGTCGACATAGAAAAAACATATAAGAAAAATATGACTTATATGCACTATAATATCTATGGTGAAAATATTAAAACAGATAAATCTAGTGATACAGAGAAAGTTTATCAGATAAGTCCAGCCAATCCTGTAATACAGGTCTATGCAAAAGGAAATCCAAATGCCCCTTTATTAAAGTATGATGATGCTATTTTAAAATATGGTATTGTAGAAAAGAAATCTGAAGACGGTGGAGTATCTAATTACGAGATTAAACTAAACAAAAATTTGGGAATCGTTGAACGAAATCTGGAATTTACAATGGTTTGCCCAGAAGATGAAAGGCATAATAAAACCTTCACTGTTTGCCAACCAATCCTAAGCATCGAAAATATCCCAGATTCTATACCTTTTGACTTTATCAGTGAAGATTACCTCGACCAAGAAGGCAACTTTATGACTAACCACAATAATGAACCTGGAGTATTTAGTTTCGATGACGCAAATATGAAGGCCTGTCTCAATGACGGTGACCATGATTTTCACCTACCAACGATGAATAATATGAATTGCATTTTCCCTTCAAGCGACAAAAAATTTGATACACGTTACGAAACGGAAGATACAGATACCTTACAATTTGGAATGTTTGACAAAGCTCCTTATGCTGCAAAATCATCTTATTTTTGTAAAGGTGATGGCGTAATCTATGCTTTACGCTTTAAAAATAGTTGGCTGTGTTCAGCTTTTCGCTACAAATTCGATCCTCAGAATGGCCTTTATGTAAGTATTGTACCGTTAGGATCTCAAGCATATTTATTAAAAAATGCTAGAGAAATTAGTGATGGAGAAATCTTCGATAGAAAAGAATGCCAAACCTTTCTTTTCAAGAATCTTAAAGAAAAAACGAGCGAAATAGGAGATGGAGGCGCATTGTGGACAAGTACTAAGGATCCATACGATCCCGATTATTCGGCCTTTGCTATTGGATTTGACAAGAAAAAAATCTACAGAACCAGTGTTGCCCAATCTTGCTTACTACCAGTTTTGCCCTTCATCGGTAAAGTAGAGGTTACAGAAAAAGAGATAGAGCCAACTGAGGACACTGATACTGTTGTTACAGTTCAACCGCGTATACGCAGAACAAATCGTAGCAGCGGATCTTCAAGAAATCGTTCTAATAATCAAAGCGGAAGAAATAATACTACACGTACTGGTAGTAATCATATTCTTATTATAGACAAAACAAAATAATAAATGTATGGATAATATTCAATTCGAAGTTACCTGCCCCTATTGTGGACAAGTATTTCTAGTATCTTCACAAGCAGGCATACAGGTGCAGTGCCTATGTCCCAATTGTCAACAAGACGTAATAGTTGATGCACCTATAGTTGATAACAGTGCCCTGTTAGAATCCGACTTTGAAGATTCTCAGACAAATGGTTATCAGTCGGTAACAAATTATCCTCAACAAGTGCCGCCAGAAACTAATTACTATCAGACATCTGGTGCACAACAGAATAATAACCATCAACAATTTGCGGGCACCGTGCCTCCACAAGATTCACTTGTTTATGATGAAGAGCAGAGCAGTAAAGCAAAGAAACTAATCATACCATTATTGATTATTGCTTTGCTTCTAGGTGGAGTGGCATATTGGTTTTTCGGCATATATGCCCCCAAACAACAGGAATTGGCAGATTATAATACAGCGAAAACAAAAGGTGATATATATGCTGCGCGTGAGTTCCTTTCGAAACACCAAACAGATGCACTCCCTGATCATAGAACCTCAATGGAATCAATCGTAGAGGCATTTGTCAATGATTCTATAGCATGGCAATCAACGAAAGCTGGGCTTTCTGAGGATAATCTAAAGAAAAGTGTTTCGCTGCTAGAAACTTATCTTCAAGATTATCCCAAAGGTCTTCATCGTAACGAAGCATCATCAGAACTAAACAAGTATAACAGCTTGGTCGCTGCTGATGAAGAAGCAAGAAATAAAGTTGTAGAAATTGAGATGGTGACTGATGGTTACTCGATGCGAAGTTATTATTGTAATTATGGATCACACCAAACGAGTAACGGGAATGGCGGTACAACATACTACGCTGAATCACAGTACATCTCTGTGCCTGTAGGTAGAGCTTGGAGAATGGTTACTTATGATTGGAACTATACTACAAGCAGAATGTACTATCCTCCGGAAATTGTATTGGATAATGGCTCCCGTATTAATATTAATGAAGCCGGTAGTGGATATGTTATTCCAGGAGGTCGTTCTTTCAAGATTCATACTAAACCAATGTATGCATCCGACTATTATACCTACAAGCTCAAAATATATTTCCATGAGGATGATGCATAATATTATATCTATTAATGGAATCACTAGTGTCCACTAAATAAATTTAAGACTTAATTCTCTTACAGTTTGTAACTTCTCGGCAGGTTCGCTTTTGCCGAGCAAATCTACGAGAGGGGTTCTGTCCAACAATGAGACAGATAAAATTCT
>NZ_NPIZ01000081.1:0-15635 GCF_002251185.1 Prevotella sp. P5-126 | reverse complement strand
CATCAAAGAAGCCGGTTCCTCATCGAACCGGCTTCTTTGTTATTAGCTATGTTGGAGAGTCGGCATGGATTTTCTTGGGCGATACTCTCCGAAATGTATCTCCATTCCTCCATACTTGGCATGGAGGAATGGAGGGACTGATTGTTATTCCTTGATGATGGGCTCCAGCTCGCTGACGTTTCTTTCGATTTCTTCGTCAGAAACGGTGTAGTTCTGCAGATCGCCGCTGATAAACTGCTCATAGCTTGGCATGTCGATGAGACCGTGGCCAGAGAGGCAGAACAGGATGACTTTCTGCTCACCGGTTTCCTTGCACTTCTTGGCTTCGCGAATAGTGGCTGCGATGGCATGGCAACTCTCAGGGGCAGGGATGATGCCCTCGGTGCGGGCGAAGAGCATTCCGGATTCGAACGATTCCAATTGGGGAATATCCACACCATGCATCATCTTGTCCTTGATGAGCTGTGACACAATCATGCCGGCACCATGGTAGCGGAGACCGCCTGCATGGATATTGCTGGGCTTGAACTGATGGCCGAGCGTAAACATGGGTAATAATGGTGTGTAACCAGCTTCGTCGCCGAAGTCATACTGGAACTTACCGCGAGTCAGCTTAGGACAACTATTGGGTTCGGCTGCGATAAACTCGGTATGACGCTCTCCGCTGATGTTATGGCGCATGAAGGGGAATGCTATACCTCCGAAGTTGCTACCGCCGCCAAAGCAAGCAATAACAGTATCGGGATATTCACCAGCCATCTGCATCTGCTTTTCAGCCTCCAGACCGATGATAGTCTGGTGCAGACCAACGTGGTTGAGTACAGAACCTAATACATATTTACAATGGGGAGTGGTGGTTGCCAACTCTACTGCTTCTGAAATGGCTGTACCAAGTGAACCGGGATGCAACGGATCTTTGGTGATGATATCCTTACCCGCACGTGTTGACATGGATGGAGAACCGGTAACGGCAGCACCGAAAGTACGCATAACAGATGAACGATAGGGCTTCTGCTGCATGGTAATCTTTACCTGATAAACCGCACATTCAAGACCGAATATCTTGGCAGCATAGCTCAGAGCCATACCCCACTGGCCGGCACCAGTCTCGGTGGTCACATTGGTTGTGCCTTCTTGTTTGGCATAATAGCATTGGGGAAGGGCGGAATTGATTTTATGAGAACCCAAGGGGTTGACACTCTCGTTCTTGAAATAGATATGGGCAGGAGTGCCGAGGGCTTTTTCCAACTCATAGGCGCGTACCAATGGGGTAGAACGGTAAAAACGGTATTTGTCGAGCACTTCTTCGGGAATGTCTATCCACTCATGCTCCATGTCCAGTTCCTGTTTACTACACTCTTCGGGGAAGATATGTGCCAAATCCTGCCATGTTAAGGGCTTGTGGGTCTGGGGATGGATGGGAGGCAGTGGCTTGTTGGGCATGTCTGCCATGATGTTATACCACTGTGTTGGAATCTCATTCTCCGGTAGGAGATACTTCTTTTGTTTTGTCATTGTCTTATGGTTTAGTGTTTTGTACGACAAAAGTAATGAAAAATAATGAGAAAAAGAGGATAAAAACTAAAAAAATGCTACCTTTGTGTGCGATATGATGATATTAGCGATAGTTTTGGGCTATTTTTGCTTGCTGTTTGCCATCAGCAGATGGACGGGAAGACATGCAGACAATGATACGTTCTACCGTGGCAACAGACAGTCGCCATGGTATATGGTGGCTTTTGGCATGATAGGTGCATCGATATCTGGTGTGACCTTTGTAAGTGTGCCGGGTATGGTGACACGTATTGATATGACCTATTTGCAAACATGTATGGGGTTTATCTTGGGCTATGTTATCGTAGCTTTTGTTCTCCTACCTTTATATTATAGGTTGAACCTGACCACCATTTATTCGTTTTTAGGGCAACGTATTGGACGAAGGGCTTATCGCACAGGGGCATCGTTTTTCCTCTTGTCGAAAATGACAGGGGCAGCGGTGCGTTTTTATGTGGTGTGCTGGATTTTGCAGCAATGTATCATGATGCAGATGCCTGATGGAATGCGACAGATAGGTGAGGGATGGCTTTTTACATTTACGGCGTTAGTAATGGTGGCTCTGATATGGCTCTACACCAGAAAAGGTGGCATACGCACACTGGTATGGACTGATTCGCTGCAGACTGCCTGTCTCTTTGGAGCGTTGATACTGATGCTTATTATGGTTACCAAACAATTGGAAATGGGGGTTGGTGATGCTGTATCGGCCATAGCAGAAAGCGAAATGTCGCGCATCTTTGTGTTTGATGACTGGATGTCGAAGCAGAATTTCTGGAAACAATTCTTCAGTGGTGTGTTCATCGTCATTGTCATGACGGGACTTGATCAGGATATGATGCAGAAAAATCTTACTTGTAGTTCATTGCGTGATGCACAGAAAGATATGACGACGTATGGTGTGGCTTTTCTACCTGCCAACCTGTTGTTCCTTTCGCTTGGTGCTTTGCTCGTTATGCTTGCTCATCAACGTGGTATTGCAATTCCAGAGATGGGTGACCAACTGTTACCAACTTTTGCTGCATCTGGGCTGTTGGGACCTGCGGTGGTTGTGCTCTTTATTTTAGGTATCTTGGCTGCCTCATTTTCAAGTGCCGATTCGGCTTTGACAGCTATGACAACAAGTTTCTGTGTTGATATCTGTGGGAAACCAAACGATGAAAACCTACGCAAAAGATCACATTTGATTATTGCTGTGATTTTTGTGGTCTTTGTTTTGCTTTTTCGTTTGGTGAATTCCACCAGCGTCATTGATGCCATCTATGTGCTCTGTGGTTATACCTACGGGCCGTTGCTTGGACTCTTTGCGTTCGGGCTGTTGACCCATAGGCAGACCAATGACCGATGGGTACCCTATGTATGCTTGGCTTCTCCTTTGTTCTGTTGGGGACTTGACGCTATTGTGGGATATTATACGGGCTATCGATTCGGTTATGAACTGCTGATGCTTAATGGTTTATTCACCTTTGTCGGTCTGCTGGCTCTTCGGCCGACGAGTAAGTGAATCGATGATGCAATACAAATATTGAATCATCCTTCGGTCTGAATAAACCGAAATTAAATATGATGACCGGTTCTCACATGAGAGTTTGCATTATTGATTTCTTAGTTTCTCAAAATACTCCGATGGTTGCATGCCCATTACCCGCTTAAAGGTGGTGGCGAAGTATTTCGGATCTTTGAATCCCACTTGATAGGCAATATCGCTGACACGCAAGTCTGGGTCTGACTGCGCTATCTTGCAGGCTGTCTTGATGCGCATGTCACGGATAAAGGTCGAAACATTCTTTCCTGTGGCTGCTCGCAACTTATTATATAAGGTGGAACTGCTGGCTCCAATGTCAGAAGCAAGCCTGTCGCGATCGTAGTCAGAATCAGATAAGTTGGCTTTGACAAGTTCGGTGACACGGTTTACAAACTCATTGTCTATTGGGCTGTCTGATGAAGTGATTTCCTCAATATGTTCGTCTTGATGGGTGGCATCAATATTTATCTTTTGCTGGTATTGACGGCTTAATAGCGTGTTATTGATATGAAGCAGCAGATCGGTCATGCGGAATGGTTTCTGCAAACAGATGTCTGCGCCTTCTTGCAGGGATAGTTCGCTGTCATTGGTGTCGGCATTGCCCGTCAGCGTAATAATTGGCAATTGATTCTTGGAATAATTTTGGCGAATAACAGTTGTCAGACTAATACCATCAATTTTAGGCAGATTGGTTTCTGCCACTACAAGTTGGATATTTCCTTCTTTTACCAGTCGGAGCGCATCGGCACCATTGCTCGCTGTGAGTATGTTGTAGTATGGACTTAAGGCATGTGCCATCAGATTAAGCATCTCAGGATTATCGTCTGCAAGGATGATGTTGATGCTTTTGCTGCCATCTGCTGATTTCTCGGATTTTTTTATCGGGGTCAGCAAAGGCAGCAGATTGTTGGCATAGGTACGGATAAAACTCTCTGATGACTTTTGTTGATGATTGGTTTGTGCGTCGGTGAAGGCCTCTTTTCCTATGGGCAACTCGATGGTGACGGTAGTTCCCTGACCTTGAAGAGTTTTGTAGTGGATGTTGCCACCATGTAGTCTCACCATATCGTTGACGAGTGATAGGTTGGGGTAGGTTCCGGTAATCATGGACTCCTGAAAACTGGAGATAGATGGAGCATTGAATATTTTCTCTACTTCTTCGGGGATGATGCTTACGCCATTGTCGCTAATACGTATATATAGGTGGTCGTAGTCAGAATTTGTACTCACATCTAAAGTTACGGTACCGTCGGTACCTGTATATTTTGTGGTGTTCTGCAACAGATTAAAGATGATTTTATCTATTTTGTCAGTATCTGCCCAACCAACCATCGTGTCTGGTTTACAACTGATGTCAAGGTTGAGGCCTTTCTTGTTCATTAACGGCGCTATGCATAGTGCGGTATCTCTGATGGATCGCATTACGTCGCATTGCTGTACATGTAGATTCATCTTACCCGTATAGATTAGTGTGGCCTCGTCCATTTGTTGCAGAAGACGCAATGATCGTTGGATGTTAAGGTCGATCATGTTTAACTCGTCTTGCAGTTCAGGATGATTGCCTCGTAGCTGTTCGATAGTGCTACTGATAATGGTCATTGGGGTTGACAGATTATTAGTTAGGTTGGAGATGGTACACTCCAACAGCATCTTATTTTTGCTTCTTAGATGGAGAGAAAGCCTTCTTGATAACCAAAAATGGCCTCCTATCAACAATCCTGTGGCTATAATCAACAGAATGATGGTCAAGTTTGTCATATCTATAACTGTATTTTCGGTTGCGAAGTTACGAAAATAAGTTTGAAATACATTCATATTTTACCATAAAAATCGTCAAAAATGCGTATTTTAGTTTGATTTGCGATAAATTTGGTGTATTAAACGTTAAAATCACGCATTTTAAACTATAAATAATAAAATATGAACGCGAGTATGAAATAATTGTAATACATTTGCATCAGAAAACAAAACTAGTTGTGAGTTAATTTTGCATTATATAGGAACAAGAGGTTTCTAATGCAAAACCCAATATGATTTTTAATGGTTAAGGTTTATGGTTGATTAATTTAGTTTTAAACGTGAAAAGGCTCGCTGTGAAGCGAGCCTTTTCTTATTCATACTATTTATTTGTTAAATGCTGGCTCTGGGCTTAACCTTCTTTGGCTAACAGGTAGCGTTCGGCCTCTATGGCTGCTTGACAACCGGTTCCTGCGGCTGTTATAGCCTGTCGGTAGGTGGGGTCTGCACAGTCACCGGCAACGAAGATTCCTGGGAGCTTGGTACGTGGAGTACCATCGGTTTTCTTCAGATAGCCCACTTCGTCTGTATCAAGCCATGGGGCGAAGAGTTCTGTGTTAGGCTTGTGGCCAATGGCGAGGAAGAAACCGTCTATGGCAATATCAACTGTTTGTTCATCATTTTCTCCCTTGCGCTTGACGAGGTGTGCGCCTTCTACACCGTTTTCTCCGAAAAGTCCAAGGGTGTTGTGCTCAAACAGGATTTCGATATTGTCGGTATTCATCACTCGTTCTTGCATCACTTTTGAAGCACGGAGATATGGTTTGCGTACGATGAGATATACTTTTTTTGCCAACTGGCTCAGATAGAGTGCATCTTCGCATGCAGTATCACCGCCTCCTACCACGGCAACGGTCTTCTTTCGATAGAAGAATCCATCGCAGGTGGCACACGCAGATACTCCTTGTCCATTGTATTTACGTTCGTCGTCAAGACCTAAGTATTTGGCTGAGGCACCAGTGGCAATAATCACGGTGTCGGCTTCTATCTCGCGTCCTTCTTCATCCCACAAGCGATAGGGAGTTTTAGAGAAATCAACCTTGGTGATGGACCCGTCGCGAAGTTCTGTACCGAAGCGTTCTGCCTGTTCTCTTAGATCCATCATCATCTGGTTGCCATCCACACCTTGTGGGTATCCTGGGAAGTTTTCTACCTCAGTAGTTTGAGTGAGTTGTCCGCCGGGTTGCAATCCGCAGTATTCTATGGGTGCAAGATTTGCACGCGACGCATAGATGGCAGCAGTATATCCGGCAGGTCCGCTACCGATAATCAGACATTTGGTATGTTCCATTACTTGCAATTCGTTTGTTATTGTTGGAATGCTATATTTAATAATAGGTATCGCTTACAGCAATGTTTCAATCTGTTGAGCGATATGTTCTATCTTTTCTGTTGGTTCGAAACGGGCTATTACCTGTCCCTTCTTGTTAATCAGAAATTTGGTGAAGTTCCATTTGATATCTGCTTTTTCGCGATAGTCTGGGTCTTCTTTGCTCAGCATATCGTCAAGCACATGTGCTATAGGGTGTGACATATCCCAACCGGCAAATCCCTTCTGTTCTTTTAGAAACTGGTAGAGTGGTTCTGCATCGTTTCCGTTGACCTTGATTTTCTTAAAGCGCGGAAATTCTGTTCCATAGGTGAGTTTGCAGAACTCATGAATGGATTCATCGGTACCAGGAGCCTGTTGCCCGAACTGGTTGCAGGGGAAGTCGAGGATTTCAAATCCCTGGCTATGGTATTTCTCGTAGAGTTTTTCCAATTCTTCATACTGTGGTGTAAATCCACATTTGGTAGCGGTATTGACGATGAGTAATACTTCGTTGGCATACTCTTTTAGTGATACTTCTTTTCCCTTTCTGTCTTTTACAGAGAAATCATAAATCGTTTTCATCTTTATTTTATTAATTGTTTAATCTTGTTTGAAAAGTGTTTGGTTTACTAATCGCAAAGTTACGAATGTTCTGCGTGACAACCAAACTATTTAGCGTTTTTTAGTGGAATGGGTGTTATTGTGGAGAAATGCAGAATGCTTTTTGTCTGTTTGCTGATGGTGAAATCATGGGTTAATCATTATGTTCCATTATATGGCACGTTTTCTCGCCATGGCAGAGTTCATGTAAACATAACTCTGCTCATCTGGCTTAACGAAAACGGTGGTATTAGCGTTTTTTTTTGTGTCTGATAATGAAATTTGTTTACTTGTGTAATGGAATAAAGTGTGTATGATACTATTGCTTTATATGAGTATGGCGTTTTATGTCGTCTTAACCTAAATCGGTTGCTGGATCAGTCAATAATGTTTTCGGTATTAGTTAGACCAGTCGAAAATGTATTTATATATATAATGACTGAAATGGGGCTTAATAGAGTAGGTGAATGGATATAAAAACGGCAGGAACCCATAATTGGAATCCTGCCGGTATTTAAAAAGCGATCGTTTTCGTTAAACCAGATGAGCAGAACCGAACTTGTTCGAGTTATGCCATGGCGAGAAAACGAAGGATGAAATCCATGGTTATAATCCCCATCTGTTGGTTTGTTCTTGGATATTCACATTTTCGACAGCCTCTTCAATCTGGTCGGGGAGGTTGCAGAAGAAATCGATACCTGTACGATTCTCCAGTTCGCGTACACTCATGATATAATTCTTAATATTATCCTTGCTCTTGTCTTCGTCAAGGTTTTCTGCAAAGAGGGCAATAGCTTTGTAGCCTGTTGCTGTCTTGCTGAGTACAGCCATGAAGAAATATTTAGGCACAGGAATCTTGTAGTCATCCTTACCGATATACTTCAGAATGTCTTCGCTCTTGTCGATGGTTCCTCCCTTGCAGACATAGAGTGTGTCGCTCCAGTCAGCCCAGGTGCGTACTATCTGCTCCATCTTTTCCCATAAGCCAGCATTGAACTTGTTGTATTGTGGTTGCATGTTGGTCAGATAGAAAGTCTGGTAGTTGCATTTGGTGGAACGCTGACGGTCAGCTGAAGGACAGATGTGTCCATGGTCGAAACCATTGTTTTTATATGGGTCTTTGCTGAACTGGAATATTGTGCAGTCGGGGTCGTTGGGATACTGACCTGTAGGAGAAGGAATCTCTGGTGTGGAAACGCCTGTGTCGTAACGTTTCACGTTCTCGTTCTGGTTGTAGTTGATGCTGGCATAGAGCTGATAGCAACTCCAGCGCTGTGCACGGATGCCGTTATCCCATTCTGTGCAGTAGTTGACGCCGGTCTCACCTGTCTTGTAGTTGAGCTCGCTGTTATGAACAATAACAGAACTGTTACCGTTGCTGTTCAATTTAGGAAACTCCAGTCGAGTCTGTGCCTCGGCAGGTCCGCTGGTATTACGGTTGTTGTTGACATTGGCTGGAATGACGGGACCGTTACTGGAATCATCGTCATCGCCACATGAAATGAAAATACCCATACTCAGCAGGCCGAGTACCAAAGGAACGAAAAACTTTTTCATAGAATACAGTTTAGTTATGTTTATTGTTAGAAACAAAAAAGGCGTGACCATCAGCATATGCAACTACTGTGGGCGCGCCTTTAATTCGTTTTTTCTGTGGAAATTATTTCTTTGCAGCCTTACCGTAGCGGCTCATGAACTTATCTACGCGTCCTGCAGTATCCACAAGCTTGCTCTTACCGGTATAGAAGGGGTGAGAGGTGCTCGAGATTTCGATTTTAACCACTGGGTAAGTTTCGCCTTCGAATTCTACTGTGTCGTTAGTCTTTGCGGTAGAACGCGAAAGGAACATATCGCCGTTGGACATGTCCTTGAACACGACGGGGCGATAGTTTTCTGGATGAAGACCTTTTTTCATTTTAATTGTTACTTATTTAATGTTGTAAATACAAATTCTCGCTTTGAGGTTGCAAAGGTACAAACTTTTTGCCAATCAACCAAATTTTATCCATTATTTGTGTTAAAATATACCGAAAGAGAAAAAATCTCTCGCTAATCTCGTTCTTTTTATATAACTTCGCACCATAATTTAAAACTTGCAATCACAATGAGAAAGTCATGGGTGGCCTTGGTGTTCCTGCTGTTGGCAGGAATTAATATTGTTGGTGCACAAAATAAGAAGACGGCAGTACATGCCATTGGTTTTTACAATCTTGAAAATCTTTTCGACACCTGCCATGATGTCGGACATAATGACTATGAGTATCTGCCTTCGAGCAAAACGCCATGGAATACGGAAAAATATCTCAGCAAACTGCGCCACATGTCGCAGGCATTGGCTGATATGGGTACAGATGTAGTACCTGGAGGTTGTGCGGCCATTGGTGTGGCAGAGGTAGAGAATTCTCATTGTCTCGATGATCTCTGTAACCAGCCTGAACTAAAGGAGCGCAACATGAAGTATGTGCATATTGAGGGTCCAGACCATCGTGGTATTGATTGTGCTTTGCTTTATAATCCTGCCATTTTCCAGGTGCGTAATGTGAAGCTTATACCTTATATATATTTATTGCCCCAAGACTCAGCACGTGCTACCCGTGGCTTCCTTGCTGTCAGCGGAACTATGGCTGGCGAGCATGTCACCATTGTAGTCAACCACTTGCCGTCACGTGGTGCCCCCTCGTACTATCGTGAACAGGGAGGCTTGCAGTTGCATGCTGTGAAAGATTCTCTCCTTGCAGATGATCCGAAAGTGAAACTGCTTATCATGGGTGACATGAATGATGATCCACGCGACTCTTCCATGGCTGTAGCTCTTGGTGCTAAACGTGAAATGGCAGAGGTGGAAGCCAATGGTCTCTACAACCCTTGGTGGAAAATACATGATACAGGTACAGGAACACTCTATTACCGTGGCAATTGGAACCTGTTTGATCAGATTCTCTTGTCGTCGAGTCTGCTCAACCAGAAGGGGAAAAAGCGTCCCAAGACACTTAAATTACATGATGCACAGATATTCCGTCGCGACTATTTGATTCAGCAAGACGGACCGTTCAAGGGCGCTCCCTTGCGTACCCATGCTGGTGGCCGTTGGCTTAATGGTTACAGCGACCATCTTCCCACCGTCGTGTATTTGGTGAAAAAGGCCAAATGATAGAACAACGAATCATACATATAAAGTCTGCATACTATTATGTCTAAAGAACATGTTACCGTCATCGGCATTGCCGGTGGAACAGGGTCGGGCAAGACAACCGTGGTAAAGAAGATTGTTGAGGTGTTGCCTCAACATTGTGCTTGTGTCGTTCCCCTCGACTCCTATTATAATGATACCACCAATATGACCGAAGAAGAACGTCGGCAAATCAATTTTGACCATCCCGATGCTTTCGACTGGAAATTGCTTACCGAGCAGATTAAGATGCTGAAGAGTGGTAAGGCCATCGAGCAACCCACCTATTCGTATCTTATCTGTAACCGTCTGCCCGAAACCATTCATATAGAGCCCAAACCTGTTATCATCCTCGAAGGTATCATGACGCTTCATTATAAGAAATTGCGCGACATGATGGACTTGAAGATTTTTGTTGATACCGATAATGATGTGCGACTCATCCGTAATATCCGTCGTGATGTGGTAGAGCGAGGCCGTACGGTAGATATGGTACTCGACCGATATGAGAAGGTGCTTAAACCCATGCATGAGCAGTTTATTGAGCCTACCAAGAAGTTTGCCGACCTCATCATCCCCTGGGGACATGAGAATCGTACCGGCATTCATATTCTGAAAACATATATCGAGGGTATTGTCACCAATGTGTAACCTTCATGTAGGAATATTAGCAGAATGACTACCATCTATCTCATCCGTCACGGCGAGACCGTTGATAATGCCCGGCAGATCATGCAAGGGCAGACCCAAGGTAAACTTAATGATCATGGCATCCAACAGGCAGAAACCGTCAGCAAGCGGTTGGCAGAGGAACCCATCGATGCTGTTGTGGCAAGCGATTTACATCGGGCGGTGGAAACTGCTGAAATCATAGCACGGCCGCATCACTTGCCAGTTGTTACTACACCTCTGCTTCGTGAGCGCGACTGGGGAGCTTTTACTGGACGTTTCATACCTGATCTAAAAGGATTGGTATGGCCTGATGATGTGGAAAGTGAGGAAACGATGATGATGCGTGCTGTCGATTTCTTAGAATATATAACAGCCACCTATCCCGATCAACGGGTGGTGGCTGTGGGTCATGGCATTATCAATAAAGCTATCCTTGCTGTCTATGCCCATTGTCCGATGCGCGAAGTGCAACGGGTGATGAATGCTGAAGTGCGTATGTTATCGACGTCCGCCGTAACTGTGGCCTCCGCCCGTGCTGCGGCCTCCGCCGTTATTGCTACTGCTGTTGCCGACAGAGCGGGTGGCGCCGCTGCCGAATGAACGGTTTCCGCTACCAAAAGAATGGTTGCTACTGGTGGTAGGACGGCTGTTGTTGCTACCGCCTAATGTGCTTTTTCTGTCATTTTCACGACTGCGGTATCCTCCCAACGATTGTCCGTTTCTGTTGTTATCGCGATTGCTGTTCCAGCCGCGGTCGTTGTTTCTATTGTTGTCGCGATTGCTGTTCCAATTACGGTCGTTGTCGTTTCTCCTGTCAATATAGCGATGGTGTGAGTTATTCTGTCGCCAGTCGCGGTTTACTGTGGTACGTGTAGAACTATTGCGCATGCTATGGTGATTATTACGGAAGTCACCTCGATCCCAACCATCCTTCATACCGAAGTGGTTGCGATGATGTTTGGGTGCATAGATATGGCGGCGTGGCTGATACCAACTGCGGTTTCCGTTCATTCGCCAAGAGTGCCCGCCTCGATAGGAAGCGTAGAATACTGGACGCCCGAAATAGAAGAAGTCGCGACGTGGATAGCGGGCATAAATGCCGAAGTGCCAATATCCTCCATGCCAGTAGAGTGGACGATAGAAATATGAAGCAGTTCGGTAGGCGGTCAGTTGCCAGTCGAACAGAACGAAAGCCAAGTCGCTATTGCGGCGCTCCCATCCCAGCGCATAAACATCATCGTAACTTGTAACGCCCATCAGATAGTCAAGGTTGATTTCATAGACGGCCTCATACTGGTCTTCTGTGAGATTGAGTTCGTAAGCCATTTTGTCGGTCAGGAACAAAGCCTCGTTACGGGCTTGCTCGTAACTCATAGCGTTGCCTGTAGCTGCGAATGTCAGCAGACTCATCAGGGCTATCATCATCTTCTTCATACCTTTATCTCCTATATTTTAATTGTTATTACTCTTTGGTTTTCACCAGACCTTTTGCAAGGGTTTTATCTTGTTCTCGATGCAAAGGAAAACATTTTCCCGATGTTTCGCAAAGGTTTTTCCCTAAACCATCGGGGAAAATCCCTAAACGCCAGATTGGGTGTTTATCAACTCAATAATTATCATCTAATGGTCATAATGTCATTCCTCCATATTTACCTATTTTTTATTTGGCAGCATTTGAGATAAAAGTCGTAGGCGAATGGACGGCACCGCTTTCGCGTACAGTTATTCAACAGCGTGCTGATGTGTTCATACTTTCACGAATGATTTACGTTGGTGTTTCGGACTTTTGAAAAAAAACAGCTTTTTCATACCAGCAACAGATAATCAATAAGATTTGGGCACAGGCTGGCATGAAGGTGTTGGCAGAGATAGCAGACATCTATCCACGTATGACGAGCATTCACGACAGCAGCCTATTTGACGGTAGCTTTGCAATGGATTTTATCAATCATGGCGATAAAATTATCTATTGTGCAATGTACCTGTACATCGGCTACGTCAACGAGGCAACTAACTTCGCAAAAAGCCAAGGTGGAGGCGGTAGCGATACCAAAGATTGGGGACGTGAGAAGGACGAAGATGAGATAGAATGGATAAGACGATGCTTGCGACAAGCGGTTCGGATGGTAAAACCAAGAAAGGCAAAGGGTTAGGTCGATAACGAGAATCAGCCCCTCCTCTTTCATTAAAAAAGAGAGAAGGGCTGGAGTGTTTTTCTTACCTATTCTTTGTATTTTCACACAAACGGAAAGTGATAGGAATGCTACATTTCACTTTTACGGCTTTTCCATTTTTCAGCCCAGGATACCATTTTGGCATGGCTTTGACTACTCGTAACGACTCTTTACCCAGCGAAAGCGAGTACGAATCTTTTGCTAATTTGATATCTGTCAACACGCCCGTCTCATTTACGACAAATTTAACAATAATCGTTCCTTGTTTATCTAACATTCGTGCCATATCAGGATACCTAAGATTAGATGCAATAAATTTATTTAATGCTTTGTTGCCACCTGGGAAAGAAGGCTTTTGGTCAACATCGTCACCATTAAATATCTTATCTGCCCTATCTTTTAGCCCCATATTTGTTCTATATCTTTTTGCAGCTCTTCTCCCTCTAATAGCATTAAGTACAAAATTACCATTTGGTGTACCTCCTATTTCATTCAATATCTCATTCACAGACTCCTTCACAATCCTATGTAAGTCTGATTCTGTTAATCTTATAAGTTTCTTGTTCATGTGTTTATATGTATATTTATCTTATATTAAATATCACACAGAACATGCTTTTATCAGATTTTTTATGTGTGTTTGCAGGATTAAGGATATTTATTGAAAAATTGAAAAATATGGCAAAGAAGATAATGATGTTGACGGGAAGTGAATTGCATAGTGTTATAAAGGAGTGTATTAACGATATTATATTGTGGAATGCCAAGAATGAAAATACAATTCATGAACAAATGGTAGACGAAGCCTTGATACATTCATATGAAGCAAGTGTGGTTATAAGGCATTTGTGCAGTTCATTCCAACTTGCCAGAGGATATAGGCAATACAGTAGGAATACTAATAAATACTATGGATACGTTGATAAACGTAAGAATGAAAATAATTGTGACGTTATATTATTGTCATTGCCAACCGCAAACAGTGACATATTGAAGGAGATTACGCTTTCAATGGAAAAATCTTGTGGTTGGTTCCTATTTTGCAAAATCAATACTAACTTACAAGGTCACGAAGCATGGCAGTATGAAAAGAAAATAGACAATGACGCTACGCATGAGGTCTTGTCACGTCAGTTCATTTATCATCTTTGTCCAACGTCAAGATTACAAAAAATTCTTAGTGTAGGTCTATTACCAAAGGAAACAACTTGGGAAGCATTTATGTTAGATGATGAACATACCTATCGTGATAGGTTAGACAACATTATGGATGGATGACTATTGATGGGGTTTATGCGTTTTTGAATGTTCTAAGTGATGATTTTCTTAAGAACAATACATTCAACTCTAAGGAAGTTTTTACTGACACATATACACCTCTAAAGATTATACAACCAAACTAATAGATAATGCAAAATTTTCATTTGACCCAAGAAGTGAAGATGCAGTATATACAATGGGGAATATACCTCCATCTGCAATAAGTATCGCAAAATGAGCAACCTACAATAGTTGCTCGTTTTTTTCGTGATTATTTGTGCCAACATATATATCATTGCAAAAAAATATTTCTTGCGAAGCAACTTCTTCAAAAAGATTTCCTCCAAAGATTTCTTGCCATAGGCAACCCCAAAACATCCGTCTAAATTCCGTCTAAATTCCGATGATTGATTTCTGTGTGACATTTCACCACTGCCTAGGAAGCACCAATGCCTAAAAAATTCGCAATCCGTGTGCGCGTTTAATAATTTTAAGTAAAATTGTCTATACTATAGTTAAATATAATTAAATTTCTATGCGTGACGTGCCAAAACTCTTGCATTCCGTGGGTGCCATGTTGTATATTTGTATTTCAAGCCGAGGATGATTTCCAAAACAAGAAAGAAACCTTCAAATCAAAAGTTAAACAAATAATTTACAACTAGAAAGCCACTTATGTTTATAAAACAAGTAATTCAACACACCATCCGGTCCCGACAGAGAGACCACGGTTTCCCGATCGCTTCTCGTTCGGTTCCCGTTAACTTCTCGTTAGGTCTTCGTTCGTCTCTCGTTCGTCTCTCGTTCGTTATTCGTTAGTCTATCGAAGACCGAACGAGGACCGAACGAGGAACAAGCAAAAAACGAACGAAAGAGCAACGAACGTCGATCGAGATGCCGACGAGAAACTATCGACAACTCGACGATTTGCCTCCGTCATGGCTGGCAGAATACCCTTCTGCAACCACAAACCAGCATACTGCCATTCACCATGCTCCTGCCGAGGCAGATAGCAGCACTTTCGGCCCCACCCAGGCATTCTCACGGCGAATCAAGCCTTTTCCACCCATTCTGCACATTCCACCCTCCCACATCAAAAGCCCCTCACAGGCTCTAAAAACACCTCACTACCATACTGCCCAACAACCGCCAAAGACACACTCTACTCGTCCTAAACATCCACTTACAAGCACCTAAACACAACCCTTCACGGCCTCAATAGTAGGCCTAACACCACGTTTTCGTAAAGCCAGAGAGCAGAGTTAAGTGCACTTGAGTTCTGATTTGGCAAGAAAAGGCACTATAAAATGAAACCATCACCCAAAAGCCCCCATCCCCATCATTTTAGCAAATATAAGAATAATATGTTTACATCGATATCGTATTACGCGTCCTACAACTTTACATTATAACAAATGGTCATAGGAATTACTGATTCCACTGATTTCTATTTCTTGATGATAGCGTTAGTATTTCCCTGGTTGTTTGGATCACACGGATGACACAGATTAATTGCTAATTCAGCCGCATGTATAAGGTTATTTTTCTCTGTGGAAGGAATAACTGTTATTA